>JBCDBC010000546.1:0-4544 GCA_039184535.1 Bacteroidota bacterium
CCACAGAATAGGAGGTAGATGAAAGAAGCATTTTCTGATGCAGGGGTGAGAACAGAAATGAGAACTGCTATGATAAGCCCTACCACTAATCCGATGATAGTGGAAAGAGACCATTTAGACACTGTCCTTCCTACTGAGTATATGGATACCAGGATTAGCCCAAAGAAAAAGGCCATCAACCATTTTTCATGGTCAGGATTCTCCAATAAGACCTTAAATAGCTTGGCTAAAGAAACAATGCTAACGCCTACGCCCAGAAAAAGTGCGATGAGAAATTTCAGGTTTACGTGCTCAGCTAACTCTTTAAACTGGAATTTGAATAGATAGGAAATGGCCTTCAGGTCAAATGACTTGAGAGAATAGATGAGCTTCTCATAAATGCCTGTGATGAGCGCTATTGTACCACCAGAAACACCTGGAATTACATTGGCGGCACCCATAGCAAGACCTTTTAGAAAAAGGGATATTGAATCTTTCATGTACCTATATAGGTAGTATTGTGGATAAGTTTATCGCCCCGAAATTAGTCAAAAAAGTATTTATCCAAAGCATGAGAGGCTTTCCCTGTAATCAATAGCTAAAAAAGCTTGTTTAATGGGCTTAGACTGGCAGGTATTTAGTTAAAAAAGTGAGATGTACGGCTGTTTTTTCTTTTTGACCTCCGCAAGAATCGGGTTTTAGGGGCCTGCCCTCATTCATAATTTTGTTTTATAAATTCAATCATTATGGATGAGCAGCAGCAACTTAACTACCGCAGAATAGCAGAAGCTATCAATTTCATCAAACAAAACTTTAAGGAACAGCCTTCCCTCAGCCATATAGCGGAGAGTGTGCACCTAAGTCCTTATCACTTTCAGCGCTTATTCAGTGAGTGGGCGGGTGTGAGTCCTAAAAAGTTTATGCAGTACATCAGCGTAGAGTACGCTAAGCAGCTATTGAAAGAGCAGCAGGCTACGCTCTTTGATACAGCCTTAGAAACCGGACTGTCTGGGACAGGCAGGCTCCACGACCTCTTTATCAATATTGAGGGAATGACCCCCGGTGAATTCAAGAACGGAGGAGAAAAGCTTTCCATCAATTACAGTTTTGCCGAAAGCCCATTTGGGGATTTGATCGTGGCTTCTACTGCCAAAGGAATCTGTCATATGGCCTTTATTGAGCATGAGGAAAAGGCACTAGCCCAGTTGAAAAGCCGCTTTACCAATGCCTCTTACAAGCAGATGGTGGATACCCTCCAGCAGAACGCCCTTTTCATTTTTCAGAATGATTGGGAAAGACTGGATGAAATCAAGCTACACCTGAATGCTACTCCCTTTCAGTTGAAAGTGTGGGAAGCCCTGCTAAAAATTCCGAAAGGACGGCTCAGCACCTATGGCAATATTGCGAAGCAGATAAATTCTCCTGGCGCTTCCAGGGCCGTAGGCACAGCCATAGGAAGTAATCCCGTAGCCTTCCTGATCCCCTGCCACAGGGTGATTCAGTCATCCGGTCAAATAGGTGGCTACGCATGGGGTAATACCCGAAAGACTGCCATGATCGGCTGGGAAGCTTCCCGCGTGTAATTCATTCCCTTCTGACGTACTGAGCTATCTGAAAAAGGGCCATGCTAAATGGCTCCCGGAGGAGCATTTTTTCAAAAACACACCATTAATCATTACATATCATGAGTAAAAAGACATTCATCCTGATTCACGGATCATGGCACAGTGCCTGGAACTGGCATAAAGTGGTCCCTTTATTAGAAAAGGCAGGCCATATGGTTCACGCCATTGACTTGCCAGGGATGGGCAGAGATAAGACACCCATTAGGCAAGTAAGCATGGAAAAGACCGTACTGAAGCTGTGTGCATTAGTTGATAGCCTTGCGGGTAAGGTAATCTTAGTCGGACATAGTAAGAATGGGATCATGATCTCACAAGTGGCAGAATATAGGCCAGAGAAAATTGAGAAATTGATCTACCTGGCGGCCTATCTTATCCCTGATGGTAAGACCCAAAAAGAATATTCTGTGCAGGATACGCAAGGTTGGTTAAAAGGCTATGTAGATATCCACGAAGAAAGTAAATCTCATACCCTACAAACAGCCATATTTAAGGAAGGACTGTATCATGACTGTGAGGATGACATAACAGAAATGGCAAAAGTCATTTTAAGCCATGAACCCATAGAGTCAGGGATGGTGCCTCTAACCTTGACTGAGGAGAATTTTGGGAGCGTACCCAGGTACTATATAGCGTGTACAGACGACCGGGCGGTAACGCCATTCATCCAGCAGAAGATGTATGAAGAAACGCCCTGCCAGAAAGTGTATAAAATGCATACTAGTCATTCTCCTTTCTTTAGCAAGCCTAAAGAGCTGGTAGATATCTTCCTGGACATAGCTCAAAAACAATCATAAGTCTAAAAATGAATTAAGCCATCCTGAATAATCAGGATGGCTCATCTTTTCCAGGGATTCATCATTAGGCTTATACCGTCATGATCTCTCCTTCTTTCGTTTTGAGTATGTCATCTATGGTTTTGTTGAACTGATCAGTCAAGTCCTGGATTTTCTTCTCTGCTCCTTTTACCTCGTCTTCAGAGGCGCCGTCCTTTTGAAGTTTTTTCAAGCGGGTATTACTATCCTGACGAATACTTCTCAACGCCACTTTTCCATTTTCTCCTTCACTTTTTGCCTGTTTCACCAGGTCTTTCCTTCTTTCCTCAGTAAGTCTTGGGATAGGGATTCTGACCATTTCTCCATCGTTCTGAGGATTCAGGCCCAGATTAGCTTCCATGATGGCTCTTTCTATAGGCTGGATCATAGTCTTTTCCCATGGCTTTACTATGAGGGTAGTAGCATCTCCTGCGCTAACAGCCGCTACCTGGTCTATAGGGGTGGGAGATCCATAGTAGTCTACCTTTACGCCTGATAGCATGACGGGACTGGCTTTACCCGCTCTGATTTTGGTGAGTTCATTTTCCAGGCGTTCAAGTGCTTTGCCCATTTTTTCTTCGGCAGAACTGAGTATGGAACTAATCGTATCATCCATGGTACTAGAATTATTTGACTATTAATAAGGTTGAAAATAACAGTTACTTATATGCTATACAACCTGTAGACCTTTTAGGTTTTATCAGAATACAGCCCTCAGGAAGATTTCACTGCCTTTTGCAAGGCTTCCATTACGAGCTTATTGGCTTCTTTAGGATTCGCTTTTCCTTTGGTTTTCTTCATGAGCTGACCCACAAAGAATCCACTTACTCCTTTCTTCCCTCGTTTGAATTTTTCCACCTCTTTGGGAAATTCTTCTATCAGACTAGCTACAGTAGAAGCTAGCTCATCTCCTCCTTTGTTATCAAAGGCTCCCAGTTTAGTGGCCAGCTCTTCAACTGAAGCTTCTGGGCTTTTCACCATTTCCGGGAATACGCTTTTCTTCGCCAGGTTATGAGACAATTTTCCACTTTGAACCAGATCTACCAGACTGACCAGTTTAGTTGGAGAAAGCGGAAAGGAAGAAACAGGAAGTTGTGTCTCATTCATCCATGCTTTCACAGAGCCAAGAAGCCAGTTAGCATATGCTTTCACTTCTTTTCCGTTCTGACGCATTTCTTCGAAGTAGTCACACAGGGCTTTGTCTTCTAATAAGGTAGACACCTCATGTTTGGCCAGCCCTAACTCCTCTATATATACTTTTTCCAGTGCTTGTGGCAGGATGGGGAGAGATCCCTGAATACTAGCTAACTCCTGGTCAGAAATCTTTAGGGGTAAGAGATCAGGCTCAGGAAAGTATCTATAGTCATCTGCCTCTTCTTTCCTCCTCATGCTCTGCGTTTTCTGAATGGCGGTATTCCATGTCCGCGTTTCCTGCACCACGGTTCCACCATTTTCTATTAAGGCTATCTGACGGTTGATTTCATAGGTAACAGCCTTATTTACCTGGGTGAAAGAGTTGATGTTTTTGATTTCTGCTCGGGTACCTAGTTTTTCCACCTTCTTAAGCCTTACGGAGACATTGGCATCACATCTAAGACTACCTTCTTCCATATTTCCATCAGAAATACCCAGGAAACGGATGATACGCCTGATTTCAGACATGAAGGTAGAGGCCTCATCAGGACCACTTAGGTCAGGATGGGTAACCAGCTCTACCAGACCTACACCAGCCCTGTTTAAATCTATGAGAGAGAAATGATCGTGCTGGTCATGGATTGATTTTCCAGCGTCCTCTTCTATATGAATGCGTTGGATTCTGATTCTCTTGCTGTCCCCTTCTCCCAGAGAGATATCCAGGTAGCCATCCTTACAAATAGGCGTATGATCCTGGGTAAGCTGATAGCCTTTGGGTAAGTCAGGATAGAAGTAGTTTTTCCTGGCAAAGTAATTCTCCTGGTTGATGCCACAATTAGTGGCCAACCCCAGTTTCACCGCATGCCGGATGATGTTCTGATTAATGGTAGGGAGGGCACCAGGATGGGCTATAGTAACTTGCCGAGGTTGGGAAGACATTCGGCGTCCCGACACTTACAGACGTGCACTTGCCCGACCACTGTGCGCCGGCGGC
>JBCDBC010000547.1:0-4541 GCA_039184535.1 Bacteroidota bacterium
ATGAAAGTAGTTTCTTTTTTCTCATCAGTATGCCTGCTTTTCATATTGGTGAGCTGTACCAGTGAGCCATCATCAGAAGAGCAGGATAATAACAAGCTTAAGGTAGTTTGTACCACGGGTATGCTGGGAGATATGGTTGAAAATCTGGGAGGAGATTTAATAGAAGTAGTGTCACTGATGGGCCCAGGAGTAGATCCACACTTATACAAAGCCACTCCCGGAGACTTAAAAAAATTGAGGGAAGCAGATGTCATCATTTATAATGGTTGGCATCTGGAAGGGAAAATGGTAGAGGTGTTGGAGAAGTTGGAAGCAAGAAAGCCGGTTTTCGCGGCAGCGGAGAGACTTCCTTCAGACGCTCTGATACAGATAGGGGGTGATACTAAGGCTATAGATCCACACGTCTGGTTTAATGTATCCATGTGGAAGGAATGTGCTTCCAATGTTTCTTCTTTTCTAGTAGAGCAGGATGCTGAGCATAGAAGGGCTTATGAGGAAAATCTACGAATATTTTCAGATTCTCTTTCCAGCTTGAATATCTGGGTAGAAATGGAGATAGAGCAGATACCAGAAAAACAACGGGTACTGATTACGGCCCATGATGCTTTCAGCTACTTTGGTGAGGCATACGGCATAGAAGTAAGAGGGCTTCAGGGAATATCTACAGTAGCGGAATTTGGGATCAGAGATGTGAGTGATATGGTAAATTTTATCACAGAAAGAGGAATCAAGGCAGTTTTTGTGGAATCTTCTATTCCGCAAAAGGCCTTGGAAGCAGTAGTTAATGGATGTGCAGAAAAAGGACATACAGTAAACATAGGAGGAACGCTATTCTCAGACGCTATGGGAGAAAGCGGAACTCCTGAAGGAACCTACATTGGTATGGTAAAATCTAATGTAACTACCATAGTAGAAGCATTGAAATAGGTAAAAAATGATACAACAAGTACCAGATCCCATCATTGAACTTCATAATCTAACGGTCACCTATGACCGCAAGCCCGCCTTGTGGAATGCAGATTATACCCTTCCACAAAATCAGTTAATAGGCGTTTTAGGCTCTAATGGATCCGGCAAATCCACTATGCTGAAAGCAATTATGGGACTAGTCACTCCAAGTAGTGGGCATGTAAAACTATTTGGGAAGGATATAGATGAGGTACGCCACAGGATAGCTTATGTACCACAGAGAGGAAGTGTAGACTGGGATTTTCCTATCAACGTATTTGAAACAGTCCTCATGGGGAGATATAAGCCGGAAAGCTTGTTTAGAAGGGTAAAGAAGGAAGATAAGAACATTGCGATGGAAGCATTGGAGAAAGTACAAATGACCCCTTTTCTAAAGCGGCAGATTTCCCAACTTTCTGGAGGACAGCAGCAGCGTGTATTCATTGCAAGGGCACTAGCTCAGCAGGCTGATTTATATTTATTAGATGAGCCTTTTGCAGGAGTAGACGCAGCTACAGAGAGTGCTATTGTAGGACTGCTGAAAGAAATGAAAGAGGAAGGGAAAACCATAGTAGTGGTGCATCATGATTTGCAGACGGTGTTTAAATACTTTGATTGGTTGGTGCTTCTTAATACACGCCTGATCGCATCAGGCCCTACTGAGAAGGTGTTCCAGCCTGATATCTTGACAGACACCTACGGAGGTAAACTGAATATTCTCTCTCAGATAGTGGATCTTATTCAAAAAGAAGGGTATCCGGTTCAAGAAAAGAATTCCTAAGATGGTAAAATTACCTTTTGAAAGATATTGTGGCTATCAGTGCTTCGTCGCCTTCCGCGGCCTTCCATATCAAACCCTGTGGAGGTACTTTTTTCATTCGCCAAAAAAGTACCCAAAAACGCTTTGTTCCTCCAATGCAACCCACATTCCTCCCACAACCAGTGGAGGAACGGCCGGCCCTTCTTGTACTACAAAATTATGTTTCAAATTCTACTTGGCGTCTTTGCGACTTTGCGTGATACTTTCAGGAAGGTTCTTTAGGATAATGCTAAGTGACTGGGAATCAGGTAGAATATTAATCAAGGGATAGAGCATGGAAGGAATGTTTTGGGACTTCTTCTTACTAAGAGATGCGAACGCCGCCTGGGTGCTTCTGGGGATGATATGTATTTGTGTCACTTCTGCCTTGATCGGCTGTTTTACGTTCCTGAAGAAACAATCTCTGGCAGGAGATGCCATAGCTCATGCTATTTTGCCTGGCGTTTGTGTGGCCTTTATGTGGTTTCAGACTAAGTCTCCTTTTATCCTCCTCGGAGGTGCTGTGATGAGTGGATGGTTAGGGATGCTAAGTATAACTCATATTCAGCGCCATACCCGTCTGAAAAGTGATGCTGCTTTGGCACTAATACTGTCTGTATTCTATGGTTTAGGCATACTGTTACTTACTGTCATTCAGCGTTCCGGAAATGCTGCTCAATCAGGCCTCGACAAATTCCTATTTGGGAAGGCAGCTTCTATGATTAAAGAGGATGTACAGGTCTTCTTGGGATTCTCTGTACTTATCATACTAGTGGTTTTCCTCTCCTATAAGCCATTAAAACTGGTCATTTTTGATCCTGATTTTGCTCGCAGCATAGGAGTGTATGTGAAAGGTTGGGACTTCCTGGTTTCCTTTCTAACAGTTATCGCCATAGCCTTAGGGGTGCAAGCGGTTGGAGTAGTCCTGATGTCGGCACTGTTGATAGCGCCTGCTACGGCTGCTAGATACTGGACCAGAAAGCTTAGCCTGATGTTAGTATTGGCGGCAGTGTTTGCAGTGATAGGCGGAGTCATTGGCGCTTATATTTCTTACACCATCCCAAAGATGCCTACCGGTCCATGGGTAGTAGCCATACTTTCCTTTTTGGCCATTTTCTCTGTACTAATAGGATTGGAGAATGGCTATATCAGAAGATTGAGTAAGAATTATAGTCATGGTAGAAAAATGCTGGAGGAAAACATCCTTAAGTGTATGTACCACTTGGGAGAACCTAATGAGGATTTCTTTCAGACATATTCCCTCCCCCAACTCCAGGAAAGACGATATATAGAAACGGGTAGGCTGGAACTGGGGATTCGTAGACTAGTTAGAAAAGGCTGGGTAAGGAGTAATGCGGATGGTGTAGCATTGACGGCAGAAGGTCTGGAAGAAGGTAAACGTGTGGTGAGAATCCACAGATTGTGGGAAGTGTATTTATCTACCTACATGAAACTTCCGGCTGATCATGTACATGAGAATGCAGAAGCCATGGAACATGTAATTACCCCTGAAATAGAAAGAGAGTTAGAGCATCAGCTGGCATTTCCTTCAAAGGATCCACATGCTTCCCCTATACCTTATAGAAAAGATTGATGGACGGATTTTGGATCATACTGACCGCTATACTAGTTTCTGCTTCCTGTGGTATACTGGGCTGTTTTTTACTGCTGCGAAAAATGACCATGGTAGCGGATGCCATTTCTCATGCGGTACTTCCGGGGATTGTGATTGCCTACTTTGTAGCTCAGTCCAGGGCAGAGCTCCCCATGCTTGTGGGTGCAGCAGTAGTAGGTATGCTTACCACTGTACTGATAGAGCTCCTTCATGAAAAGGCTCGCCTTCAGTCAGATGCTGCCATCGGTATAGCTTTTACAGGGCTTTTTGCCTTAGGAGTGATTCTGATTTCAGCATATGCAGGTAGCATAGATATAGATCAGGACTGTGTGTTATATGGAGAAATAGCCTATGTTCCCTTGGAGACATGGATTCTTCCTTCCGGGATAGACCTTGGTCCTATAGCTGTTTGGAGGCTAGCGGGCTTGTTGCTCATTATTCTCACGATAGTCATTTCGGGTTTCAGGGCCTTTAAGTTGACCAGCTTTGATCCTGTATATGCAGCTTCCATAGGAATTTCTACCGTTTTCTGGCACTATCTACTGATGAGCCTGGTTTCCTTAACTACCGTTCTCACTTTTGAATCAGTAGGCGCTATTCTGGTAGTAGCTTTCATCATAGGCCCTGCAGCTACAGCTTTTCTGCTTACCAAACAGCTACGTTATATGATGATGATTGCGGTAGGCTTGGGCATATTGGCTTCTGTATGCGGGTATATGCTCGCAGTGTGGGTAGATGGCTCCATTGCAGGTGCTATCTCTGTCTGCATAGGCATAGAGTTTTTGCTGGTATTTGGGTATAAGGTAATAGGTGCCCGAATGAATGGACGACAAAATATATCTCTTGAATTCAACGGCAGTGAAGGTTAGTTTGTAGGTTAACCCTGAGGATGTTTCCTATTTCTAATAGACTTCTTATGGAAATAACAAACCTTTCCCAGCTTGATATGGATGGTATTTATACCTATGCTGATTATTTGACCTGGCAGGTAAAAGAAAGGCTTGAGTTATTGAAGGGAAAGATTTCTCTTATGTATCCAGCAGGGGTAAATCACAATAAATATTCGAAAGGCTGAACTAGTTTTGGTATTTTAGGCTCAAAAATGGAGTCTGAGTTAAGCAAAGACACGTTTCTGTCTCATTTTGAGGAGTCATTTGGTCAGATTACCGATCCTCGACA
>JBCDBC010000548.1:0-4541 GCA_039184535.1 Bacteroidota bacterium
CTTGTCCAAGCTAAGTTCATCGGATAAATACAGCACAATAAAAATTAGCATTTTCAGGTAACATTCCTCTCCTACTTTCAATAAAGTTCTGAAGAATTCATTCTCCTAGCTAATGATTCAGAACTTATGAAATATCCTTCAATTTTAATCATCCTTTTCCTATCCCTGGCATGGACTCAGACCAAGGCTATTACCTCCCCACTATCTCCTTTAGATAGTAGCAACTGGCAATTGATTATCATTCGTGATAATACTTATCAAGAGGTGAAGGCAGTCTGGAAGATAGGTGATCCCATTAGATATGCATTGAAGGATACAAGCTATCAAGGTCGCTTTGGGCCAGTCCTTTTGAATGGAACAGTAACAGCAATGGATGAAGAAAGGATTGAAATCAATTCAATCTCCTATAAACTTAATGAGTTCCATTCACTTGGCGTACTAAAAAAGAACGGAAAACTCCCCAGGCGCAAAATAGGGTTGGGGATTCTCCTAATCATTTTTGGGTTTTACGGTGGGGCTGCTATGGGGGCACTCTTAGAATTTGCAGGAGCTGGGACTACCTTAGGGTTCATCGTGTTTGGCTTACTGTTTGGCTTGGCCCTTTTCGGAGCTATCAAGATCTTCACAAAAAAGTTTGCCTACAAGCAGAGAAAGTTCGCCTATAAAATCGTAAAAGATGAAAAAGAGTGGAAAAAGGGAGAAAGCTTCTCAGGTATGGGAAAACCTAATGATAGACGGCCCTAACTTCCTAAGCCTTTCTTTCATCTTCCAAAACTGGACCTTTATCTAATACTCATTTCAGCAAACATGTAATATGTTAGCTTGAGAATGTATTGTTAATCAGAGACGGTTCTAGTAGTTTATGATTGTGTCGAGTTCTATCATTTCTATTCTCACCCTGGACTTACTTTCTGTATACACATTTTCTTCCATGATGGGCATGCTGGTGGCAGCTGGCATACTTGTACTGTACCAGATCTTTATGACAGGTAGAATGATGAGAGTTACCCTGAATTCCATCGACAAAAAGTTTGGGTTCAACTCCTTATGGTACTTCTCATGTGGTATGGCTGTAGCTGTCCTTGGAATTGCCGGATATGCTGGGGTAAACACCTTCCAGCACTTACATGAGTTTCTGGTTGAGAGCATGAGTCTTGCATAAGATCAGGACTCATTTTATTTGATGGTAGTGGAAAAGGAAAATTCCCGGCAAACCCTATAGGTCCACCGGGAGTACATACTCACATATTGGAAGTACTATATTGCCTCAACCACTAATCTTTTCTCCATCTGCTAATTCGATGATTCTGTCACTATTGGAAGCAAACTCATCATCATGGGTTACGGCCACGATAGTTTGCCCCCTTTCTTCCGCCAATTCGCGGAATATTTCGAAAACAATCTGTGTATTCTTGGAATCCAAATTTCCCGTAGGTTCATCTCCCAGGATGATGGAAGGCTCATTGATCAATGCTCTGGCTATGGCCACCCTTTGTTGCTGACCTCCTGATAGCTTGCTGGCCGATTTGAAGGCCTGGTCCTTGATTCCCAATAAATCCAGGTTCTCCAGTGCATCATGTTCTATTTCTTCCTTAGACTTGGCACCTAGCTTTAAAGCTGGCAACATGACATTCTCCAGAGAAGTAAACTCTGGAAGCAGGTAATGAAACTGAAAGACAAAGCCTATGTGCTTATTCCTAAAAGCTGCCAGTTCATTCTGCCCTCTACCTGTAAGGATTTCTCCGCCTATGGTAAGCTCCCCCTCATAGTCTGTATCCATGGTAGATAGCACATACAAGAGAGTGGATTTACCCGAACCTGATTTCCCTACCACAGAAAGAAATTCTCCTCTTTCTATGTCGAAGCTGATGTCTTTCAGCACCTGAAAGGTTTGGGGCTCGTGGAAGTACTTGGTAAGATGATTGACTGAAAGGGCTTTATGATTGTACTGCATGACTAATAGTAATTGATTTGATTTCCAGTGCTACGTCGCCTGCAGCGGGCCCTACTTTTTTCATTCGCAAAAAAAGTAGGCAAAAATGCTGTGTCCCTCCAATGCATCCCGCTCTCCTCCCACAACCCGTGGAGGAACGGCCTGCCCGCCAAAGGGTTATTTCCAAGCCAGGAGTTTCTACGATTTCGCCTGATAAATTCATGATTCTATCCGCGAATTATCGATACTGGGTCTACTGATGAGGCATTCTTAGCTGGCAGATAACCTGCGATGAAAGTGGTTATCAGTCCAAAGAAGAAGGCCAGAAAATAGTCTTTAGCTCTGTATGACATAGGAAGGCTCTCCATGCCAGCTATTTCAAAGGGGATATGATTAACGCCTAAGGCTATCCCGTAGCCTAGTATCAACCCTATGAATCCTCCAATGATGCCTATGATGACTGACTGGGTGAGGAAGATTTCCACTATGTCTCTACCTTCAAATCCCATGGCTTTCAGGATAGCAATTTCCCGGATCTTCTCGTTCACTGTCATGTTCATGATATTGTAGATCCCAAAACCTGCTACCAACAGAATGGTCAGGGAAACTGCCATGGCGATGATATCTCTCAGCATACTTCCGGCTACCAATTGACCGTTAGCAGCCTGCCAGGATTCCACTTCATATGGAAGTACCAGGGAGAGTCTGTTTGCCACTTCCTCCGCCTCATTGTAATCCGCTATATTGATCTGGATGTCTGTCGCATAGCTTCTATTCTCACTGATCAACTGACGCGCACTACTGATATTCAGAAAAGCCTTCCCATTGTCAAGATTTCCCATTGAGGTTTCCAGAAGCCCCAGTATGGTAAAGTTTTTTTTCACTCCATCTCCAGTTTTGACCAGGACCTGATCACCCAGTTTCAGGGAAAGCTTTTCTGCCAGCCCTATGCCCATCACCAGCCCATCAATTCTTTGATCTATCACCTCCCAACTCCCCTCCACTATGTACTGTGATAAGCTGAACAGTTGATCTTCCCGAACAGGATCTACCCCGGAGAGCTGCCCGTTTATGCTGGTAGCTCCATTTTGGTAGAATACATTCATATTCACCTGGGGTGTAACTGCTTCCACTGTAGGGAAGAGTTCAATATCACTAATGATGGCATCTGCATTTTTGACTCCTTCTGTGTATTGGATGACCTTAGGATTTCTCAAGTGAACCAGCTGCTCATTAACGGCTAGCTGATTCATGAGATTAGTATTATCATCCGGCAGATCATTAAACACACGAATATGGGCCAGGGTGCTGAATGCCATATCGTTCTGAAGATCATTTACCCCTGACATAAAGCTATTCATGAACACATACATGGAGATCCCAAAGGTAACACTCAGCATGGCTACCAGAGACTGCTTCACCCTGGAAGTCAAATGGGACTTCGCTATCTTTAAGTTGGTTTTATAAGCCATGGCTAGTTGATTTTAGGTAAGCAAATGATCTGACCTTCTTCCAGCCCTGCTATTACTTCAGTCCACCCGCTCTGTTGCATACCTAACTTTATTTCCTTCCTACTCCCATCTTCCAGACATACAAACCTTTCTTCCATTACGTATATAGTAGGAATGACCAGGGCATCTTTCTTCTCACTTATGATGATATTGGCCTGAATTTGAGTATTTGGGAACAGCTGTTCTGGTAATTGTTCAAAGACTCCCTCAATCACAAAGGACTGTTGATCCAAATCGAAGGAAGGATAGATTTTGCTGACCCTGGCTTTGTGTACTACATCAGGTTCTGTATTCAGGGATACCAGCATTTCCTGGCCAGATCGGACGAAGTTCACATCTTCCTCAGCTATGTATAACTTGAGAATGATTTCTCCTCCTCCTATTTGTGCAACTGCCTCCCCTCTTCTGACCAGATCGCCATTGGTCTTGTAAACATTGAGCACCTTTCCTTCTATAGCAGAGGAGAGAAAGAAGTCCTGATGGGTTTCCTTTTCCCTGATCAGTTGGGTTTGAGCCGACTGAAGGTTCAGCCTGGAGTTACTCATGAGTTCATCCAAGGATTCCTGCTGAATCTTCAGGTTGTTTTGAGCATTCTCATACTGAAGCTTTGCCTTATCATATTCCACTTGGGAGACTGCCTTAGAGGTAATAAGTTTCTCGTATCGTTGAAAGTTCTTTTGATCACTTTCCAATTGGGTTTTCGCCTGGGCTATCTGTAACTCTAATTGACGTATTTGTGGCGAATCAGAGTTAAGTTTCTTCTGGGCGTCTATATAGTTAGCCTCAGCATTGGAGAGTTGAGCTTTCTGAGATTCATTTGACAAGACAAATAGTGGCATCCCTTTCTTGACAGCATCTCCTTCGTCTACAAAGGAATTCAGGAGGTAGGACTCAGCTCTTGCCGTTAGCATATATTCTTCAGAAGAAATCAGTTGGCCATTGGCAAA
The DNA here is from genome assembly GCA_039184535.1 of Bacteroidota bacterium. Lineage (GTDB taxonomy): Bacteria > Bacteroidota > Bacteroidia > J057 > J057 > JBCBKZ01. The sequence goes on from JBCDBC010000548.1 coordinate 4,392, forward strand.
GACGGCATCTATGATATCTCGTCGTTCTACCTGGGTAGATTCTTCCTGGCTACATCCGCCTGCAAAAAAGGCCATGCAAAGGACCAGGGTTAGTTGATTTATGTAGGTTTTCATCTTAAGGATTTCTTGAAATGATAGCAGCGTAATAGC
>JBCDBC010000549.1:0-4538 GCA_039184535.1 Bacteroidota bacterium
ACAATTTGAGAAGTAGAAGGTCTTTTTCTTTCAAATCTAATTAATACTTCTTTAGCGAAACCCATATTTTTACTTATTTACCTGTTTTTGAGCCCATTTATTTAGCTGAGCAGGAGTTCTTACTGTAGTTGGAACCCTAAATCCCGCTCCCCTTATGATATTCGCCCCAGTTGTAGTACAACTATTGCAAAGAATATTGTAAGAACCACCCGAGTAGTTTCCTGCAGCATTATTTGCACCAGATCTTTGGGTCTTGGTAATTGGAATTTCCAAAACATTATATTTTTTGGCAGATGGCTTAAATCCTTCTCTAGCTCTTAAAACAGTATTCTGCCCAGTTAGCGGGATGCCTTTTACATTACTACCGGCACCTCGTACAATTTGATCAAAAAACATGTCATCTACACCAATTACAGTATGACCCTTTGGGGCATTTAGATTTGGTTTCATCGTTGCAACAGTCAGTTTACTATTAGTCAGTTCTGTAACATCATCTGCAAGATTTGCTAAGTCATCTGAAACAGTTGCTACCCTACTCCCTGTACTTGCCAATTTTAATGCTCCAAGAGTTGCTAAACCTGCTGCATCATATAAAGATCCTTTCAGTTGATCATTACTTATTCTTAGGTCTTGTCCAGTTCCAGCAGAATGTACAACGTCAGTAGCTGTACGTGCTAAGTCCATAGGGAATACAGACGTCAAAACTGATAAACCTTTTTGTGCTACAGATAAGTCATTTCTTGATATGAGATCTACAATGCTACTAAATAGTCTTTCTACCCCATTTTTCTTTTTCTCAGGATCTTCCCCATTAGTATAATCAGGCTCTAACCCATCCAAATCTGTAGCCCAAATAGGAGTATTCCCTGCATACTGAAAAGGAGTTAAATACTTAAAGTCTTCTGCAATTGGATCTACTGACACAAATCTAGCCGTAGCGGGGTCATACCATCTAAAGCCATAATCATAGAGTCCCAGTCCCAGTTCCGTATGCAGCTCCTTTCCATTGTATCTGAACCTATTTTCGGTTTCCTGCTGGAATGATAGGCTGGCCATTCTCATTCCGAAGGGATAGTAATGATCCTACAGAAGCAGCTCTTCCTTTTCAATTTGTCCATTTTGGTCCAGATCAGAGAAACTGACTCTGATATTTCCCAAATGATCGGTGAGGGTAAACTCATATCGAAAGGACCCTTGAGTTAGCAGTGCCCTTCCTTCCTCATGCGAAAGATGCTGCAGCTGTCCATCTTTGTAAAAGAACGCGTTTAGGTAATCGTGGGTCGTTAGCTCATTAGGCCCACGACTAATCCTCTCTCTCAATTTAGTTCCATCAGCTGAATAAACCCAAAAGATGGAGTTCCCATCATCAAAGAGAGCTTGAGTAGGTTTGTTAAGATGGTTGTAGACATAACTTACCTTCTTATTCAGATCTCGGATGATGTTTCCATTCTCATCATAGAGATATTCCTCACCTTTTCGGGTCCCATCAATAAACTGATCTCCACCTTCAGGATTTTCCTTGCCACTATCATCTAGCTTGATGAGCCTATTCCCCCGCATAGCTATAATCCAACTCATCCATCATCCCAAAAATGGGAAGACCATTCTTCCTACCAGTCTGTCCCATTCTGTGAAGAGCCCGAATATTGCCATTTAGGTCATAGCTTATCTGTGGCACACTAAACTCTTCATCTTTTCCGCCTGAGAAATCCGCCTCCTTCAACCTACTTAAGAGATCATAGGAAAAGTCATAGCCCCTAACAGCTGATCCCTTTCCTTCCCTTCCCACCACCTGCCAACTCATGGCCGAGATATTGCCATTGAAAAGAGGTTTATTTCCATTATTACCTGACTCGTCATAACTCAGCTCCATCCCAAAGAGATCCTCATTGAAATCGCCTATGCCTCTTCCTGGAGAACTCATTCCAACATGTACAGATCCAGTCTGGTTGATATCCGTCATCCATCCTCTGAGGTTATATCGATAATCCACAGATTGCAGCTCAGCTAGCTTCCCATTCCCCCCCACATTAACCCCCATGTCCTTTTCAATCAACTGACCGAGGGAATCGTAACCATGCTCAGCAAGAATGAGGGGCTTCTGATCGTTAATCTGCTGAATACTTCTCATCAGTCTTCCAGCATGATCATAGCTGAAAGCCTTGTGAACCCGAACTACCCCCTTCTCCTGCTTCTGAACCCCAGCCTGATGCAATAAGACAGACTCAAGTAGCTCTCCGGAGAAAGCATACCTGTTAGCTAGCACATCTACCCCTCCCAAATGATTCTCAGCTACACTCTGTATCTCCCTTCCCTTCTGATCATAGTAAGTAACTCGTAATAAGGATACAGGAATATCATCCGCATTATTCTCCCCAGAATTCCCCTCCAAGACAAAGGTCCTAATCCCACAGATCCTGCCTCTGTTAAGAGCAGCTCTTTTGTAAGTTTCAGCTCTGTTTGGATGAGATGCTAAAAACCCAAACGCTTCTCCTTCTCTAAAGTCAAACTTAGTATTCATCCCAGAACCATGCTCACTCCCCAAAAACTCATACCCATCATAGAAGATGATAGACAAAGGCTCATCAATACGAGGTAGCACCTCATTAGCATAATCATCCCCTTCCCTCACTTCATATACCTTCTCTTCCAGATCTACCAGTAATTGCAACTGCTCCCTATTGATGTCAGAATGGAGAAAACCAGTTTTGATCATCCTCCCCAGCCTGTCATACTTACTAACCAGCCACTTTTTTTCTGCCTCCATCTTTCCGTCTTGGGTAGCTACTACCCTGTCCAACTTATCATAGACAAAGGATACCCAACCAGCAGCAGGAACCTTCTTTTTCTTGACACGCTTTCTTTGATCATAGAGGTACTGAAAACCGAAAGCTTCTATTACTTCCATGAAAGGACTTCCTGAATTAATCACTCCTGAATCAATCGTTCCTGATTGAATCATCTTCATTCCTTCCGGCTGAATGACAAAGCGTACATTGCCAAAGGCGTCATAGCAGTAATGGGTTATAGCAAATACCCCCTCCTCTACTTCCTTCTTAACATAGACTAGCCTTCCTAGCTTATCAGAAGCAGACTCAGACAAAGCGCCATGCTCATCAAAGGTTTGATTGATAAATAGACTACCTGCAGGATAGTACTCACTATTCCAACCCAATCTATTAGGTGCTATCCCTCCTACGGGAGACTCATTAGTGAGATAAGTGTTAACTACTGTATGCTCCTCACCTGTCCTAACCCCCGGAGAACCCATCTCAGGCTGCCAGGCTTCTCCCACAGCCCCTTGCTCAATGATCCTACCCAGAGGAGAAGCTTCAAACTGCGAGACAGAGAATGGGAAGGACTTGCTACCAGAGATTTGGGACTGAGAGAGGTAGAAGGCCTGTTGCTTAGCAAGAGCATTCTCCTGAAAGCCTCCCACAGCAGCACCAGAACTATTGCCACTTCCACTACTACTAGCAGCAAAAGGCAAATACACATGACTCATTCTCCCCAAGGCATCATAGACTAGAGGGGTAATCACATCCTTCCCATCAGGAGATATCCCCACAGCTACTTGTTGGATCTCTCTTCCCAGGCCATCCAGATAAGAGATTTGGCTAGCCAGAACAGGCGAACTCACAGCTCCAGAAGCTTCCTGCTGACTCGCCTCCCGATAAGTAGAACTCATGATGTAGTTATGAGAGGAGGAAGGTTGGGCCTTCTTAGGAGACACAGATCCAGCCAGCGGAAGATCAATCAGCTCCTGCAAAGAGGGAGAATCACCTACCACATCTTTGTGAATCACGTCTTTGCTAACAACTTTTCTCGAGGACAGATTAGAACCTGGATCAACTTGAAAGGCAGAGACATGAGAAGAAAGGAGCAAGACTACAGAAAGGCAGAGGAGGTATTTCATATAGCCTGAAGATGGGCAACAGATACCTGCCTTGCTGGGGCCTTGTGGATTCGGTAGAAAGCTAGTTGAGAAGGCCGAAGATCATTGAGGGAAGGGGAGGGGGGAAAAAGCTAAATAGTCTCAGTTAGTCAGAAAGAATTAAAAATTAGCTATATGCTATATGTGGTTAGTCAGTCCTCCATTCAAGAAAATATTCGAACAAACATCCATATTATGGGTTTATGAAAGGATATTTTTGCTCAAATGCTTTCAAGGATAGGACATTTTTGCTATTCTTGAAGAACTATCTATTTAGCTGTTATCTAGAAAAGTCGCTCTTAAGAAATTAATTCGACCTCTGTATGGCAGCGACCTAACCAACTAATATGAAAAAGTTTTTACCAATTAAGCTGTTATTGGTAGGTGCTATGATGGTCTTAGGACTAAGTACTACCTATGCACAGTTTACCGCTACGGGAACGGTAAGTTCTCCTGATGGCTCTCCCCTGGTAGGAGCCAGTGTACTCGTAAAAGGCTTAGTCATCGGTGATTTTACTAATGAGGACGACGTCGTGGACTTTTCAACCCAATATGGGCGTAGGAATAGCGATTAAAGAGCTGGTCATCGATTATGCATTGACAG
>JBCDBC010000550.1:0-4533 GCA_039184535.1 Bacteroidota bacterium
TGAAAAGAAACTCTCTGGTCACAACTCTGATATTTATGGCTTTTGGTATTCGCTGGAAGCTTGGTTGGATGGGGCTACTATCTCTAAAGCCCTTATTCTGGGTACTGGCGGTGCTGCCAAGGCGGTAGCTTACGTCATGGAGCATTTTCTGAAAGTAGAGGAGTATAAACTTGTATCCCGTAAGGAAGGACTTGACAGGCTTACGTATGAGGATTTGTTTGAGATAGATATGGCGGACTATCCTCTCATCATCAATACGACTCCCCTGGGGACTTATCCCGCAGTCAAAGGGAGACCGCATATCCCCTATTCTCATCTAACAGATAGACACTTCGCCTACGACCTGGTGTATAATCCTGATGTTACTGCCTTCATGCAGGCATGTGCTCGCTATGGTGCCAAGACCAAGAGTGGAATGGAAATGCTGATAGGACAGGCAGAAAAGTCGTGGGAGATATGGGATAAGGGGTAAACTTTGGTACTTCGAGAACCTCAATGACCTTAGGGTACCAGAGGCTCCCAAGGCGACACAGTCTGAAGCATTTACTTTCCAGTGCTGCGTCGCCTTCAGCGAGACTTCCTTTTTTCCTTAGCAAAAAAAGTAAGCAAAAATGCATTGTCCCTCCAATGCATCCCACTAGCCGCCCACGATCAGTGGAGTGACGCCCAACGCTCCCTAGGATCTAATCTTACTAGTTTTTATTCTCTTCTAATCCCTTCAACTGTTTTATGTGCGCAGGGGTGCACGAAAGCGGGGAGGATAGCTTGTGAGAAGGCCTTGGTTTTTTCGTGCTTGACTTTTGGTTCGTTTTTGTCAAGAAAAATGAACAAGCACGCTGCAAGTGATAAAACACTAGCTATACAAAAAGTAGTAAAGCCGCAATATCTTGCGGCTCTACACAAACATCTATCTTATCGTAAGGACGATGCATGCATTGTCCTAATCCGATTATCTTCTCGAATAATTTGGGGCTTCCTTCACGATTTGGACATCATGTGGATGGCTTTCACGTAGTCCTGCATTGGTGATACGAACAAACTGCTTTTCCTGTAGTGCAGGAATATCTCCCGCTCCACTGTAGCCCATGCCAGAACGTAAACCTCCGATCAATTGGTAAATGACCTCTTCTACTTTTCCTTTGTAAGGCACACGGCCCACAATTCCTTCTGGAACCAACTTTTTAATATCTTCTTCTACATCCTGGAAGTAACGGTCTTTACTGCCTGCCTTCATAGCTTCTATGGAACCCATCCCACGGTAAGTTTTGAACCTACGACCTTCATAAAGGACTGTCTCCCCCGGGCTCTCATCTGTCCCGGCAAACATACTTCCTGCCATGATGGTATCTGCACCTGCTACCAGGGCTTTTACCATGTCTCCTGAGTATTTGATTCCTCCATCTGCTATGATAGGAACTCCGGCAGGTCCGGCAGCTTCAGCTGCATGCATAACGGCGGATAATTGAGGTACCCCTACCCCTGCAATCACACGGGTAGTACAAATACTTCCTGGCCCTACCCCTACCTTTACGGCATCTACGCCTGCATCTATCAAGGCCTGGGCTCCACCCTTAGTAGCTACATTTCCTCCTATGATCTGAAGATCAGGATATTGTTTTCTGATATTTTTAATGGAATTCAGTACCCCTGCAGAATGCCCATGCGCTGTATCTACGGTAATGACATCCACATCTGCATTTATAAGGGCAGGTATTCTTTCATGTACATCAGCGGATACGCTCACTGCGGCTCCTACTCTCAGTCTTCCCAGATGATCTTTACAGGCATTAGGAAAATTCTGCTTCTTGGTGATGTCTCTGAAAGTAATCAATCCTACTAGTTTCCCGCCACCATCTACCACAGGGAGTTTCTCAATCTTGTACTCTTGAAGAATCCCTTTGGCTTTTTCCAGGGTAGTTCCTTCAGGAGCCGTGATCAGATTCTCTGAGGTCATAAAATCCCTTACCGGGCGCTCATTCGCCTCTGCAAATCGTAAATCTCTGTTAGTAATGATGCCTATTAACTTCCCTCTGCCATCCACAATAGGAATCCCTCCTATCCTATGTTCTGCCATAATCTCCGTAGCACGAAGTAGCGTATCCTCAGGCTTGAGAGTGATGGGATCTACAATCATCCCACTTTCTGAACGCTTCACCTTCCTTACCTCCTCTGCCTGACGTTCAATAGACATATTCTTATGAATAATCCCGATTCCCCCATTAGCTGCCATAGCTATAGCCATACGGTGTTCCGTGACCGTATCCATAGCCGCACTTGCTATAGGAATCATGAGACTAATCTCTCTGGTAAGACGCGTTTCTGTATTTACTTCTCGGGGAAGAACCTCTGAAAAGGCTGGAAGGAGAAGGACATCATCATAAGTAAGTCCCTCGTAAGAAAGTTTTTGGTTTGGTATCATGGCAACTATCAGTTACTGATATTTGCCGAGTAAAGTTACAGCTATTTTTGGATAATCCTCCTGGTGGGGAAAAAGATTCTAAAATGAGAGCAGAGACTTACTCTGTCTGAGAAGGCGCTTAATCTTATTCAGATGTCATCATGTAAGCCTCTAACTCTCTCTCGCAAAGGAATGTAAACAAATAAGAACGCAAAACTTATCGGTCCTATAGGACTCATGCCGAGATATGAGGTTCCTCTTATTGGCACCGATTTTCTACATGCCAATTAGGCCCCTCTCAGGATTTTTATCACCTGATTAAGCGGAAAAATCTGTCCGTGTTAGTTATTGGGAGAAAAATATTGTTCGCCTAGTCAAATAATGGGATCTCCTTGGTAGAATGGACTTCCAGAATGTCTCCCACAGCTATTTCTTCTCCAGACAGGTGTAATAAATGTTGGCCAAATAATATTTTCCGACCGGATTTCCGAAAGCTTGCCAGCGTTTTTAACGGTTCCTTGCCTTGAATAGCCGTTTTTTGGTCTATGGTGGTGATGCTACATCTGGCACAAGGCTTTACTGCCTGAAAGCTAGCCTTACCTATGGTAACTTTTCCCCAGCTGTCTTCCTCAAAAGCTTCCGTTCCTTCTACCAGAATATTAGGCCTAAACCTGTTCATTTTCATAGGGAAGGACATTTTCTCATTCAGAGCATCTAAGGATGCCTGACCTAGCAGCATGTAAGGATAAGCATCTGCCAGGCTTACATTTTCCTCATTAATGGCATATCTGGGGTCTACCTTACGGTGAGTTGAGTCTGGCTGATACACCATTCTGTAAGGGGTCCCCAGTCTGGCTTCCATCCAGGGTGCTACCTCCTCCTCACAGAGTTCGCACATAAGCTCATCCTCAAATACACTTGTCATTATGCTTTTTCCACCAGTGGGATAGAGAGAAAGTTCCAGGGGAGGAAAGTCTTTTTCTCTTATGTCATGAATGATCAATTTATTACCCATTATAGTAGGCGAAAGAAAACATAATGCGGCTTCTTCACGCTGAGAAACGAACCTTCCACTCTCATCTACCAGCATCCATCTCCGATCAAACTGCAAACCTCTACCGTTTAAACGGGCAAAATTCATGGGTATTCCGAGAAAAGACTTAATTGGGTATGTGTAAATTCCTTTAATTTTAACCATTGTATTTCTGGACTAAAAATATCATCTTAGTGGTATAGTATTTGAAGGGTCAGTCTAGGACGGTCTAATCTATCCGACTGGTCTATATTTTTTTCAACGTTTTTTTCGTTAAAACTTTAGTTTCATTTTTCATCATTAAGCTTGGCCGCAATATATGCTTGAGTTTCATACGCCTAGTACGCCCCAAAAAACCAGCTCTACACGCGACCGCTTGCTCAAAACTACTGCCCGATTACTACAAAGAAAAGGATACCACGGTACTGGCCTGAGTGAAATTCTCAGAACCAGCAAAACACCAAAAGGTTCTCTTTATCATTATTTCACAGGAGGAAAAGACGAGCTAGTAATAGCCGCTTTGGAAGGAGAAGCCAAAAAACTCACTGATGACCTCATGGATGTCATGGAAAACAGCCTGGATCTGTTGGACGCCATGGAAAGAGTCATAGATTATTTCTCTCAACGTCTGATTGAATCTGACTATCAGGTCGGAAGTCCGCTGGCTCCAGTGGCTATTGAAATCAGCAATACTCACCCACACATTTTAGCTGTGTGTAGCAGATACTATTCTGAGTGGGAGGTAGTATTTTCAGATAAGGCTTCCAAGAGCGGAATGCCTGAGAATAAGGCTGAAGAATTTGGAAGAAACTTCCTTATCCAGCTAGAAGGTGCGTTACTTCTTAGCAAAATTCACAAAACACCTCATTACTTACAGTATTTACTTAATCAGTTCTCACTTACCTAATCCAAGATCCAGGTAGGATATGAGAAGAGGTTAATGTTTAAACATTATTCCAGCATAGTCGTAATTAGTGTAAACTATTACGACTATGTCTGTTTTAATTGTCCCAAAAGATAAACAAGCCTTTGGCCAGTTTAATGGCGGTGCCATACTGGAGAACAAACCCATAGGATTCTCACATGAAGGAGGCGAACTCCA
>JBCDBC010000551.1:0-4518 GCA_039184535.1 Bacteroidota bacterium
ACGCCTTTAGGACACATTGATGAGAAAGGCTATGACACCATCATGGATATCAACTTCAAGGGAGCGGTTTTCACCATTGAAAAATTTCTGCCCCATTTGAATGAAGGTGCCTCTATCATCAACCTTTCTTCTATCAATGCCTATATGGGGATGAGCAACACCTCTATATATGGAGCGAGCAAGGCCGCCATGAATTCTTTCACTCGGACAGCCTCTACAGAATTGGCACCTAGAAAAATCAGAATCAATTCTGTCAATCCTGGTCCTGTAAATACGCCTATTTTTGGGAAAACAGGTATGACTCAGGAACAAATTCAGGGATTTGCCTCAGCTGTCCAGCAAAGAGTACCTTTGAAAGAATTTGGAACACCAGAAGCTATAGCTAAGTTGGTGACTTTCTTAGCTTCAGATGATGCCTGGTATATTACCGGAAGCGAGTATAACATTGATGGGGGAATGAATGTAAACCCTGGTGCGTAAGGTTATTTATTGAAAGCAGCGCTGGTATCTTCCTTCTCTGATGTACCAGTGCTGTTCCTTTTTATACCTAATCCGTTGAATATACGTATGTTAGTATATAAGGAAGTGAGTTATGGCCCGTCCAAAAGCATTTAAAGAGTCCGACATATTAGAGAAAGCCATGATGGTATTCTGGAAAAAGGGATACCACGCTACCTCTATTCAGGATCTGGTTAGTTATTTAGGTATCAACAGGGCCAGCATGTATGATACCTTTGGGAATAAGGAGGCCCTCTTCCACATGGCTTTCAAACATTACCGGGAAACTAATAAGGCCAGGATACATGAGTTGTTATCCTCTTATGCTTCAGTGAAGGAAGGATTTACAGCTATGCTGGTAGGTGCCATGAAAGCTACCCTATCAGATGAAGACAGAAAAGGTTGTTTTTCTGTTAATTGTACCACTGAACTTCTTCCTGGAGATGATTTTGATCTTCTGCCCACCTTAGCAGAGAACCGGAAAGAGTTTGTGGCTTTTTTCGGGAAATACATTCAGGTAGGGATAGATAAAGGGGAACTCTCAGCTTTCTTAGATGTGGAAACCACCGCTTCTTATATTCATACCCTTTACAGCGGCCTTCAAGTAAATGCCAAAATCACAGATGATTTGGAGGAGCTTATCAATATTATCCACGCAGGCCTTTCTATTTTGGATAAAGACTAGAGAAGATTAGGGCAATTGCTGTATATTCGTGCCCTATGAAATTTGCTTATTTACTCGCTTCCATTCCGATCCTTTTTCTATTCTCTTGTGGAGTTTCCACAGAAACCTCTTCCGTGGAAGAGATGGCTATCGATAGCCTGCCTGATACCCTTCCAAGTGCTCTTGAACCTGAAGTGGTAGAAGAGCGTCCCATAACAGAATTAGAGCTGAGACTGATTGAGCAGGGACTGGTAAATGTGATGGACATTGACAGTAGCTTTATTCTGGATGTAAAGTATGCAACTGCAGATAACTTCATGGGTAAGGTGCTTTATGGAGGTTATGACCAGTGCTATCTTCAACCTGAAGCTGCGCTTAAGCTGAAAAAGGCCCATGATATTCTCAAAAAAAATCATCCTTCCTTACGTTTCATCCTTTATGATTGTGTTAGGCCCCGTTCTGTTCAGCAAGAAATGTGGGATCTGGTGAAAGGAACTGACCAACAGCAGTATGTAGCTTCTCCTAAATCTGGTTCCATCCACAACTTTGGAGCAGCTGTAGACCTTAGCATTACCCACCTGGATACTGGTCTGGTAGATATGGGCACTCCTTTTGATTTCTTCGGAAAGGAAGCACAGCCTAGATATGAAGATGCTTACGTACAAGAGGGCATTTTGCGACATGAACAAGTGACTAACAGAAGGATCCTGCGTGCAGCTATGCTGGAAGCAGGATTCTCAGGCATACTCTCTGAGTGGTGGCACTTTAATGCCTTCCCCAATGAGTATGTGAAGTCAACCTTTCAAATTGTCGAATAACTAATCCTCCCTCTTGAACAAAAACCTCCTGTCTGGCTTTGGATTCGCACTTTTAGGGGCAGTCATGTTTTCTTCTAAAGCAGTGTTTGTAAAGCTGGCTTATCAGTATGAGGTAGATCCTATTTCTCTCCTTACCCTCCGGATGGGCTTCTCTCTACCCTTCTTTTTGGGAACACTATTCTACCAATCTATGGCAAATGAGAAACTTGATTTCAAATGGAAGGACTGGATGGGATTTGCGGCCATCGCCATTATGGGATATTACCTAGCAAGCCTCATGGATTTCACAGGGATACAGTATCTCTCTGCCAGCTTAGGAAGGGTCATATTGTTTATATATCCCACCTTTGTCATTCTGCTATCTGCCTTATTCCTGAAGAAAAGGATCAGCCCTATACAATTGGCTGCCTTAGCTATAACTTACACCGGGATACTCATCATATTTTATGAGAAGCTTCACCTCACCTGGGATTCAGCTTTTCTCATAGGAGCTGTTTGGGTATTGGGGTCTGCAGTTACTTATGCTTCTTACTTAGTGGGCAGTGAGTTTTACCTAAAAAGGATGGGATCCGTTCGCTTCACAGCTATAGCCATGACCATTGCCGGCTTGGTGGTGATAGCCCACTATCTCTTAGCAAATGGGTCTGCCAGTATTTTTCGGCTTCCACTTGAAGTATATGGCATTGGCTTCTTGATAGCTATCATAGCTACCGTCCTGCCCTCCTTTCTGGTTTCTGAAGCCATATCCCGGATTGGGGCAGGGAATGTATCCATCGTATCCAGTATAGGACCGGTATCCACTATGGTCTTGGCCTACTTTGTATTAGCGGAACGTTTCACCATTTGGCAAACGGTAGGAACTTTAGTGGTAATAGGGGGAATCTTATTGATCACAATGATGAAGGAAAAATAGGCATATCCTATTTCTTCAATGGGATACCATCAGGAAGAGTAGTGCCGGGAGGCGCTATAGAAATGACAGGCGTCAACCTTTCTATTAACTCATCATGGAAATTCTCCAGAACAGGTTTGCCTGTTTTTTCATCTATCCGCCATCTCATCCCTTCCAGTTTATTCTCTTTGAAAAGGATCTCATGAATAGGAATAAACTTCCCATCAGGTTTAGCCAGGAAGGCGATTTTGCTTACCTCATTTTCTGTTAGGTAGATGATCATTTCCTGAGAAAGAGCGGTGTTCATGCCCTGGTAGTTATCTTCCTCATCTTTCCCGAAGTAGATGCTCTCACTATTTCCTATGACATGAAGCCGGACCAGAGAATTATCCCGGAATTTGGCCCGCATTTCTTTTCCCTTGATTTGATTAAATCCTAAGGTGTCTTCCTGAGAAACCAGAAATCCTGAGGGACCTACCCACATGGAATCTGCCTGGTTATTCTTCAGCATGATTTTGATGGTGTCACCTGTGACCTGATTCACATCTGACCAGATGATAGGATCATCATGCAAAACGATCATGGAATCATTGTAGAAGTATTCCAGAGAGTCTGCTTTGCCCTGCATGTCATTCATGTACACACTGACTTTATAGTAGGCCCTGATCTTCCTTCCTTCAACGCTATCCTGCTTGGCATATAAGGTATCTGCTGTCATGTACATGGTGTCACTATCCATGAACTGTACAGCTATGGCGCGTTCTGTAATGATGGTTTCATCGGTAGCTCGGTTGAAGAAGCCCTTGTCTCCCCAAATTTGAAGGCTGCTATCTGTCTCTTCTATCAGAACAGACCCATAGGCGTGCCCAAGTCGGGTACTGTCATTATAGTAAAGCGTATCCGCAGTGAGGGTATAGCTGGAATCCAGTACAGTAGACCTTGAGAATAGTTCGATGTTTTTCTCCTCGGTGGCATAATTTCCCTTTTCTGTCAGGAGGGTACCGTCTTCATTGGCAATTTCAGTAGGAGAAAGAAAGACCGCTACTTTGGTGGCAGTATTATAACCGAGTGTATCTGTAGTGAGCGTATAATCCGGGTTGACTAAGCTCACCTGATTATTGAAGTAGGCCATGTCCCGCTGAGAATAGTAATAACCTGTTTCTGAGGTTAGGGTATTATCCGCATTCTCCAGTACGCCACCTTCCTGATAAACCCCGTAAGCTTCATTTCTATAGTAAATCAGCTTATCTGTATATAGCTTTACCTCTCCATCATCCAGGACTATATTATCAAAAACTTCTGCAATACGAGTGTTTCCATCATAGTATAGCTTATCTCCATTAAGGGTAACCCCATCCTGCATCACTATTCGCACATTCCCAAAGGCCTCTAATAAACTGGTGTCTACATAGCTATAAGCACTATCACAATAGAAAAAAGTAGAGTCTTGCTTGATCTGAACATTTCCTATGAGTTTCTGGACGGGTACTTCAGATTTCTCTGTGAAGCTTAACCGCTCTGCAAAAAGGATTTCCAATCTGGAGGAAGAGGTAGAAGATGGGGCCTGCGCCTGTACTAAGGCTGGAATAATCAGAATAAGCGGCAGGAGAAAGTACCTAAACATACTGCAATGTAAGACTAATCAT
>JBCDBC010000552.1:0-4516 GCA_039184535.1 Bacteroidota bacterium
TCAAATACGTCAGCTCCACCACTTCTGTCAGAAATCCTATCACCCCAAGACTGAGAAGCTGTAGGGCTGAATACACCATTAGATCCCTGTCCAAACTTAGTTTGAAGAGGCTGCTTAATAGTGATTTCGTCAATAGAAAGAGTAGAACGGAAGCTGATGTTTACTTTTCCGCCAGAATTTCCAGACTTGGTTCTGATCAGAATTACCCCGTTTGCAGCACGTGAACCCCATAGTGCAGCGGCAGCAGCACCTTTCAGAATCTGGATAGACTCAATATCATCAGGGTTTATGTCATTCAAACGAGACTGCTGAGTTACCCCTGCAGTAGCACCCTGTGATCCAGCAATCTCAGAGTTACTAATAGGAATACCATCTAACACAACTAGTGGCTGAGAAGAACCGGTAATTGTACTTTGGCCACGGATCTGGATGTAGGATCCAGCACCTGGGTCACCTGTTCTACGGGTAATTCTTACCCCGGCAGCTTTACCTTGCATACCATTAAGTACACCAGTCTCACCAGAACTAATTACTGGTGCTCCATCAATTTTGGAACTGGTAGAACCGTAGTTATCGGAGAGTGTTTCAATACCCAATGCAGTAATAACGACCTCGTCCAGTGCAACACTGCTCGATGCCATTCCTACATTAACGGTACTTCTACCGTTAATCCCCTCAACAAGTGTTTCGAATCCTAGGTAAGAGAATTGGAGAGAGTCAGATCTTGAAGATACTTCCACTGAGTACCTTCCATTTTCATCTGAAATGGCTCCGGCGGTAGTCCCTTTAATAAGGACAGTAACACCAACCAGCGCATCGCCAGATGAACCGTCAGTCACAGTTCCGGATACTGTATACTGTGCTAGCATGCTAGAGACAGACAGCATTCCGACTGCAACGAAGAGTAACAATCGTTTCATTAAATTGGCTTTAAAGTTGACAGTTTGGTAATAGTGCTCATATCGAACACACGCGTGATAAAAGAACTGATTTATTTAACAATTAACAAATCTTTAACAAAGACTCACATTAACTAAAATATTCTTATAATTTAAGGCTTAAGTAAAAAGTATGTTAAATATGAATATTTACATACATGTTGTTTCTAGAAAGTAAAACAATGTCAAATAACTGACAGTAAGATATATACTTACTGAGAACCAGCATATTAGTAAGAGATTCTGATTATTGAAAGCTACTCGTCGAAAACATGACCAAATTCATATATTCTATACATGGAATATGGAAGTTTTACCTGTAAAAAGGATATACTTTTAACTATATCTTAAAAAAATAGTGCAAAAAATTTTACCCTATTCTTCTTTTACTTTCTTACCGAATTCAGGGTCTATGTTCACTCTACTAGCCACTATGAAGGAAGGAATGGTAGCGATTAAGACCCAAATAAAGAAATTTGTATAGCCTAATTGTTCCTGTATCCAGCCACTGATCATACCTGGAATCATCATTCCTAATGCCATAAAACCAGTGGCGAATGCATAATGAGCTGTTTGGTAGTTTCCACGGGAGACATAAATGGTATACATCATAAAAGCTGTGAAACCAAAGCCATAACCTAACTGCTCAACAGCTACACAAGCACTGATGAAGATAAAGTCAGTAGGTTGAATGAAAGAAAGGAGAATATACACCGTATTGGGTAGGTTAATCGCCAGTATCATCCACCAAAGCCAATGCTTCAATCCATCTCTGGAAACCAGGATTCCTCCCACAACTCCTCCTATGATAAGTCCAGACACTCCTATGGTTCCATATATATAGCCTACATCTGCTGTTGCTAGTCCTAGCCCCCCCAAGCTCCTATCGTCAAGGAGAAAGGGAGAAGCAAGCTTAACCAATTGTGATTCTCCTAATCTATATAGTAGTAGGAAGGCAAGGATTAAGCCTATCTCTTTCTTATCGAAGAAGGTTCTGATCGTATCCCAAAATTCTTTTACTAAAGCTTGTTGGTTAGGCTTTTCGGAGGGCTCATTTTCTACCTTGGGAAGACATAACCAGTGATAAAGCCCCATGACCACCATGATGCCTGTCAACACCAGGAAGGTGATGTTCCATGCAGCTGGAATATCACCCAAACTGTCCTCAAGTTTTCCGGCAAGTACTACAATCAATCCCTGACCTGTAATCATAGCTGCCCTGTAGAATGTGCTTCTGAACCCCACAAAGAAAGCCTGCTGATCTTCTCTAAGGGCAAGTAGATAAAATCCATCTGCCGCAACATCATGAGTAGCGGAACTAAAGGCCAACAACCAAAAAGCAGCTAATGAATACTGCACAAAATTATCCGTAGGTAATGAAAAGGCAACTGCTGCCAACCCACCTCCTATGAGTAGCTGCATACTCACAATCCAGAACCGCTTGGTTTTCAGAATATCTACAAAGGGACTCCAAAAGGGCTTGATCACCCATGGTAGGTACAACCAACTGGTGTACAAAGCGATATCTGTATTAGATAGTTCCAGGCGCTTATACATGATGACTGAAAGAGACATCACGATTACATAAGGGAGGCCTTCTGTGAAATAAAGGGTAGGGATCCAACTAAGAGGGTGAACGGTTTTCTTCGGGCTTGACATAAATGCAATGGTATGGAAGGAAGTTAGGATTTTTTTACCAATCCCTTATAAATGCCAGGATCTGATCCAGGAATTAAGGTGGCTCCTACATGCTTCTCATAAAAGGCAGCAGGTCCCACTCCTCCAATAATAGCGTACCCATATCCTTCTTCTTCTTTCAGAGAAGCTAGTGCTTTCCATAGGAGGATTTTACCCAGCCCTTTTCCTCTGGCAGAAGGATGGACGCCTGTAGGCCCAAAGAAGTTTTTAGCAGTGGTATGATAACAAGCAAAACCCAGAATTTCCTGTTGTCTTATGGCCCAGAACACGGATGCAGGTTGATGACCAAAGGCTACTTCACACTCACTTTCCCAGAGCGGGCTAAAGTGTTCCAACACCCAAGAGGTCAGTACATGCTTTTCGGGAGATAGCGGCCTGCGAAAAATAATCCCCTCCTCAGCTAGTCTCTGTTCATCCTGAGAATAATCAGGTAAGTCATAGAGCTTAACCAGCATGTCCTGCATAAGATATGTGTGTTATGGTTTAGTTAGGTTGGTAATTCCCCCCTTTATCCAGGATGAGTTTCCCCTCCTGATATTCATGATAGCGCTTTATATACTCTTCCTTGTTCTTCTTTTTTCTGTAGAAATAACCAGAGCCATTAGGGAGACCTTTCTCAAAATTCCCTTCAAACCTGTTCCCATTAGCAAAGAAGATGGTACCCTTTCCTGATCTTTCACTTCTGGAGTATTCTCCTTCATAGCGGTATTCCTTTGACTGGTAAACCCCTTTCCCCTCCAGTTTGTCATTCTCAAATTCTCCAGAATACTTATCTCCATTATTAAAGAATAAGCTCCCTCTCCCATCCCTCTTCCCATTTAGGAAGTTGCCTTCGTATTTATCCCCATTGGTGTAATACCTAATACCATAGCCGGAGATGATGTCATTCTGATAATCTCCTTCATAGACTAGCTTATCTCTTCTGTAAAGTCTACCGGTACCATTCCGTTTACCTTTTGACAGGTAGCCCTCATACCTGTCTCCATTCTCATAGGTAAATACGCCATAACCTTCTATCTCATCTTGCACAAAGTTTCCTTTAAATACACTTCCGCTTCTATAGAAGTAAGTACCCTTTCCATTCATCATTCCCTGTTCCATTTTGCCTGAGTACTTATCCCCATTCTTAAAGGTGATGATGCCTTCGCCATGAGGTGCTCCTTCCAGAACTTCTCCTTCATAGACGTCTCCATCGTAATAGGTAAATACTCCTTCTCCTGTGGCCTGGCCTTCCTTGAAAGTACCTTCATACACATTACCATTATTAAAGTAGGCTGTTCCCTGACCATCCATTTGACCCTCTGAAAGCTGACCGACATATCTATCTCCATTATCAAACATGATGGAAGCAGAATCCATCTGGATAGAGTCATGGTATACCACATTATCCATATACTGCACATTGTTCATGCTTCCCTTTCTCAGGTCGAGAATCACGTTCCCATCTCCTGTAAGCTGCATATTAAATGGGCCTCTACCTGCTATGTCCAGACCATTAGTCCCTTCTATGTCAAAGCCTAAAGTATCATTGGCCAGTTTCACGAAGAGCTGTATATCATTTACGGGTAACTCTACAAATTTCACATCCTGGGTGACCATATAGGGATGCGTTTGCATCAGAATAGGTGCTGGCACATTTAATCCTCCAGCGTTAATAGAAATTACTGAAGGCACATAATTAAAAGGCTCAGGTGGTTTAGGTGTTACTGGTCCTTTCGCCACTTCTTGTTTAGTGGTAACCTTCATACTATCCACCGCTACTATGGGTTCTACGCTTTCCACAGAATCAAGAACAACAGATTCCACAACTACGGAATCAACTACCTCCTGACCGAAAAGCTTAATACTTCCTCCTTGGAAGAAATACACACAGAAACAAA
>JBCDBC010000553.1:0-4512 GCA_039184535.1 Bacteroidota bacterium
CCAATCATTAATCTATTACTTATGTCTGAGACAACCATCAATGTAATTGTGTTTTCCGGACTTGGCGTTTTGATTTTGGCGGGATTCATCTATCTATACGATGATATATTCGGTCGCCGTAAAAAAAATACTACTAAGTCCAATGTAGAGCTTTCAGAGAAGGAAATGGTATAATTCCAGCCCCTGCAATTAAGAAGTATCGGATGCAAAAATTCTCTACTAAAGAATCACCCCCCTTCAGACATTGAAGGGGTTTCTTATCCATACCGCTCCGTTCTGATAAATGCTCCTTCAATTCCCTGCTCTAACAGTTCGTTTGCTACAAACTCTACCAAGGCCGTAGAACCACATACATAGCAAAGTGGCTTTCCGGAAATGGTAGACAGGCTCTCTTTGAGTAAATTTCCGTCAATCCCTCCTGTATTTCCCTTCCAAGCTGTTGGTGCCTCACGCGTATAGGTAGTGGTGATGGTAAGCATATTCTCCTTACTTTCCATGGCTTTCAACTCTTCAAAGAATAGAAAATCTTCCTGTGTTTTGGTACTAAACAGTAGATGGACGGGGACTTTGTCTGCTAATGTGGCCCAGGTTCGGAGAATAGACATTAGGGGAACCAGGCCTGAGCCTCCACCTATGAGAAACAGGGGTCTTGTAAAGTGAGATTTCCAGATGAAATACCCCCCTATGGGGCCCCTCATTTCAAATAGGTCCCCTACCCTGGCCTCTTCATGAAGAAAGCCTGAGACCTCTCCATCAGGGAGCAAGTCTATGGTCAGTTCTATGTGGTTCATATTGGAGGGATCTGAGGCTATGGAGTAACTTCTTCGAGCTTCATACCCATCTTCTGCTCGTAGCCTGATGTCCATATGCTGGCCAGGGAAGAAGCGCATGTCGTGTGGCAGCCTGAAAGTAAAGGTCTTGATGGAAGGGGTTTCCTCTTTAATGGCTACCAGCTCAGTCAGTTTCCATTTCATACTGCTGGTTTAATCATCCTCATATCGCTGTTCCTTCCAAGGATCACCATAGTGATGGTAGCCTATGCTCTCCCAAAAGCCTACCTTATCCTCTGCCATGAATTCCAATCTGTTTACCCACTTGGCACTCTTCCAGAAATACAGATGGGGTACCACAATCCTGGCGGGCCCACCATGTTCTGGCGTCAGCGGAAATCCTCCATACTCATACCCGATAAAAGCCTTGTCATCCAGTAGGTCCTCCAGAGGTATGTTAGTAGTATAACCGCCATAGCAGTGGGCCATTACAAACTTAGCCTCAGCATGTATGTCTGCCTTGTCTATAAGCGTCTGTACAGAAACTCCTCTCCACTGAGTATCAAACTTGGACCAGGTGGTAACACAGTGGATGTCTACCGTAAAACTCGCAGCTGGTAATGCCTGAAAAGCTTCCCAACTCAGCTTATAAGGATGGGCTACCAGCCCATTTACCGCAAACTCCCACCTAGTCAGCGGAATTTTTGGCGTGGGACCTGCTGACAATACCGGGAAGTCATGCACCTCATGCTGTCCGGGGGGAAGGGCTTTACCCTTTGTATGTCTTCGCTTGCCTTTGAAGCCACGCGTTATGTGGGGTTCTTCCATATGTACTGTTTTACCTTTTATCTCTGACCTACCCCAAATATGCGATAAATTGTTTAGACAGCCTCCACATTCTAGTTTCTCTTATCTTTTGAGAATGATCTATAAGCCTGGAAAATATATCTTTACTCCTTTCAAATACTTTCTCCTATGAAAATTGGCATCATCTCAGATATACATGATCATGTGCATCATCTAACACCTGCTCTCAGCTATTTACAGCCACACACAGACTGCTTATTTTGTCTGGGGGATCTATGCTCTCCTTTCGTACTTGGGATGCTAGGAAGGCTGTATGATAAGCCTGTACATCTGGTGATGGGGAATAATGACGCAGACCTTTTCAGAATGATGACTGTTGCCTCCAAAAAGGAGAATGCTCACCTGTATATGCATGGAGAATCCGCTCATCTGGTATTGGATGACAATCAGTTCAAACCATTTAGTGTGCGGAAGGATCAACCCAGGGATGCATTTACCGTGGGACTTACCCACTTCCCAGATATAGCCATAAGCATGCACAAGTCAGGCATCTATCAGCTGGTATGTTATGGGCATGATCATACCCAAAACCATCCATATGCAGCCCCTCCGCTTTTGGTGAATCCAGGTTCCATTATGGGTTATCAGCCTGGAAAAGATCAGTACCTTCCCCCTGAGTTTTGTATACTTGATACGGAGACCCTGGACCTTCAGCCTTATCAGCTACTTCCAGATAGTACTCAGCCTCGTAGATTTAAGGTTCTAAAGGCTTAAGCATATAAAAAAGCCCCATATCAAGTATGAGGCTCCTTACAATTGATGAACATTCTATCTGATTAAAGTCAACGATTCTGTCATGAGATAAGACACGCCTTTATCATTGGTGTAGGCTATTTGGCAGAGGTATACTCCTTCTGGGACATGTGCTCCATTTACCGTGCCATCCCATTTAAAATCAGGGTTTTCTGATTGATACATCAACCTTCCCCAACGATCATAGATGGTAGCAGTAATGCTGCTAACCCCATCCCCTACACTAATGAAGAATTCATCATTCTCTCCATCTCCATTTGGAGAAAAAGCAGTAGGTTGGAATATTCTTGTAACTAGCACCTCAAAGGAGGTAGAAATCGTATCTTGACATCCTGCCTCATTGACAGCTATCATTTGCACTTCAAAAGTCCCTGCTTCTCTATAGATGTTTGTAGGAGATTCGCGTTGGTTTTGATTACCATCCCCGAAATCCCAAAAATACTGACTGGCATTCTGGCTTTGGTTAGTGAACTGTACCTGAACTGGTGCAAGCAATACAACAGAATCTACGCTGAACATAGCTATCGGAGAAGGAAGAACTTCCACCTCCACAAACTCCATATCTACAGCACATCCAGCTGTCTCTCCTATGACGGAGTAGTTAGTAGTTTCAGTAGGTGCGACCAAAATAGAGTCCGCTACCTCTCCTGTTGACCACAGATAAGAATCAGCTCCTGAGACACCCAATACTACCGACTGTCCCTCACAGATTTGTACGTCTGGTGTTAACTCAATGGGAGGGATGTCTATGATCCGTAGTTCTGTCACTACGATAGAATCACATCCGGTACTGAGGGCGGTGTAGGTATCTCTGTATGTACCCGGGTTGGTATATACTGAGGTCCCCTCAGCGTAAGTCTCCCCTTCACAAATGCTTACCTGATTCTGAGTTATAGGCGCTGGGATCACGGTTAAATTGGTCGTAACAATGGAGTCACAGCCTGTCCTTTGAGAAACAAGCGTATCAGTATAAGTACCTGCTTCAGTATATATTGAAATGCCCTGCGTATAAGTTCCTCCTTCGCAAATGCTATCCTGGATAGCTGTCAGGGCAGATTCAATGATGGTCAGGAATACACACCTACTTTCTTCTGCGCAAGCATTATTCTCATGGGTAAGGAACACACAGAATTCATTTCCTTGCAACCCATTAACATCATTAATCTGAAGTTCATTTGTTTGTGTTCCCTGAAAAATGGCATCATCTGTTAAAGCTACTCCCCCTGCACTGGGGTTTCCCTGATACCATTGATATTGAATACCCTCATTCGCATTATCAGCCATCAGGTACACAGGATTCCCCAAGGCAAAAGTGTCGGTCATTTGTGCTGAAGCTTCAACTGAAAAAGTAGCAGTCTGACATCTTTCTACTACTACATCTTGGGGGTCTGTGCTAATCGTTAAGGCTACAGGTATGAGTTCATGGCCTTCTGTTCCATCATAGCCTCCTATCCCACCTGTAACCAGTCCTTCTGCATCAACACCTGCCCCATCTAGTACCCCATCATTATTTCCATCCACTCCCCCCGACTCAGCCACATCAAAACAACCATCTCCGTCTGAATCCTCATCCAATATATTGGTAATTCCATCCCCGTCAGTATCACATGATAACGGCCTAATTCCTACCACCACATTTGAATAGAACTCCGCTGCCAGATTCGAAAAAGAAATGGAGCTAAAAGTCCCTGCGAATTGGATAATGGCAAAGCCTTCCCTGCCCGTTATCTGGGTAGGGCTATCAATCACCACATTCCTGGACCAAAGTACTTCTACGGCTGTAGAAAAAACTACTGGCACAGGAATAGGAGTTTGTCCCAGTGAGGAAAATGCTAAGACAGGATTCTCAACGGGTTCAGAGAAAATAATGGTATTGGTACTTTCCTCAGATTTTCGAATACTGGGATTGGTAATTGGAATGCCAAAATCAGCCGGGAAGAGGCCATAATTATACAATTCCCCCACTACATTTAGGGGTACATCTGAAGTGAAGGTAATAGCCACCCCGCCTATTTCTGAAGCCACCTCATTTGGATTGGTAGTGAGGGTATAGGTAGAAGCCCATTGGATACCCTCTTGTGTGCATTCAGTAGTATCTCTAATTCCATCATTATCATCATCC
>JBCDBC010000554.1:0-4510 GCA_039184535.1 Bacteroidota bacterium
CCTTTCTCATTGTACTGTGAGATGGCACCACAAATAGGGATACGTGCATTCTTATTGATTCTGGTCAATACCATATCCAGAATATCTCCTCCTACATTATCAAAATAGACATCTATCCCCTTGGGACAAGTTTCTTTTAGCTTGGCGTATAGGTTATCGTTTTTGTAATCTATGGCTGCATCAAAGCCTAGCTCATCTACGATGTAGGAGCACTTCTTGGGGCCACCCGCTATGCCTACCACTCTACAGCCTTTGATTTTGGCTATCTGTCCTACTACACTCCCTACTGCACCTGCGCCACCAGAAACTACCACGGTTTCTCCTTCCTTAGGCTGGCCTACTTCTAGTAATCCAAAATAGGCCGTATAACCTGGCATGCCTAGTGTACCCAAAAAGGTCTGCATGGGAGCTAATCCTGGAGGAATCTTATAATATCCTTTTCCATCAGCTAGGGTGTATTCCTGAACTCCTCCCCAGCCTACGACCAAATCCCCTTTGTTAAAGCCTGGGTGCTGGGATTCCAGCACTTTTCCTACCGTACCCGCACGCATCACTTCACCTATGCCTACAGGAGGGATATAGGATCTCACATCATTGATCCATCCCCTCATGGCAGGGTCAAGGGAGATATAATGGTTTTCGATTAGAAAAGTACCTGGTGCTACAGCAGGAAGTTCTGCTTGATGGGTTTTCCAGGTGCTGGCCTCGGGTAAGCCCTGAGGTCTATCAGAGAGTAGTATTTGAGTGTTAGTCATGTGAATTTATTTGGTAAGGGGTACTAAGTTACGCTCATATTGGAAAGATTCACAAGGCATCACAACTTTCCCCATCCTACGTTGTTACAAGTGTGTTACTGTTATTTTGGGAAAAAGCATTATAAGAAACTTTTTCCCGTCTCTGTAAAGAGAAAAGTGCTAACTTCTCCGACTAAAGAGATTTCTAACCTAATCTAAATGCTAACTGCCTCCAGAAACAGAGTATTATTGGGCTCTTTCCTATTTGTACTTTGTTCCAACTACCTCTATTCTCAGTCTACAGACATCTTATCAGCTAAGTGGGAAGGAAAACTGAACTACAGTGACTTTGAGGCTTTTTCCAGAGATGTTTCTTCCCAGTCTAATCTGTTATTCTATCATGATCCCAGTCTGAAACCTAAGGACCTAATCTCATTTAAATCGAATGACATTTCTCTACAGGAGGTGGTAACCACTGCTTTTAATAGCTTTGATCTGGGAGTGATGGTTTACCGGGAGCAGTTTCTAGTGGTAGTGCCACGAAAAGCGCTGGAACAAATAGGGATAGCTACTCAGTCTGTAAGCTCTGCCGCAGACCTGGGGGACGCTGATATAGTGCTGGGAGATTATAGGGTCCCTTCCCTAGCAGATAGCCTAGTGATAGAAGGAAGAGTAGTGGATAGTGAAAACGGGAAGGTAGTGGAAGATGTGAGAATCTTTCTGCAGGACCAAAAAAGAGGAGCTTTATCAGATGAGAATGGAACCTTTTCCATTACTGTTCCTAAAGGGAAACAGTTGGTCTTCGCCCAGAAATTGGGGTTTGAGTCTGAAAGAGTGGTACTGGAAGCGTGGGGAGAAGGAGATATCACCATAGAAGTAAGCGAGGAACCCTATAGCCTCCAAGAGATTCTGGTACAAGCCAGAGCCAATGATGCGAGTATTAGGACCCTGGATGTAGGGCTGACAGAGCTCACTATGAGCAGCATAAAAGAAATCCCCGCCTTATTTGGAGAGGTAGATGTAGTAAAGAGTTTGAATAGTCTTCCCGGTGTTTCTACCGTAGGAGAAGGGGCAAGTGGATTTAATGTAAGAGGGGGGGGCATTGGCCAAAACCTTATCCTGCTGGATGAAGGGCTTATTTTCAACTCCAGCCACGCCTTAGGATTATTTTCCGTATTTAATGCAGATGCCTTGGAGAAGGTGTCTCTCTATAAAGGGCATGTGCCCGCCCAGTTTGGGGGAAGAAATTCCTCCGTTCTAAAAGTAGAAATCAAAGACGGAGACTACCAAAATTATCATGGAAATGCCGGTATAGGCCTTTTCGCTTCTCGCATACAGTTTGAAGGACCTATACTAGAGAATAAACTCTCCTTCAATGTAGGGGCCAGATTCTCCTACTCAGACTGGCTACTGGGACTGGTAGACGACTTTGATATACAAAACAGTAGTGCCGGTTTTAATGATCTTACCTCCAAGATTAGCTATAAGCTAAGTGACAAGACCATATTTTCCGGCTCTTGGTTCCAGTCTTCAGATGAGTTCACCTTCAGTGATGAGTTTGGCTATGAGTGGACATCACGATTAGGGAACTTTAGATGGAGACAGATATACGGAGATAAGCTGACCTCCCTTTTCTCTGTAGGAACGGGTTCTTATACCAGTGAATTGAATGAGCCAGGAGGACCGGAAGCCTTTACTTTGGAGAATGGGGTAGATTTTGTGCGTTCAAAACTTCTGGCGAACTACAACCCAAGCCCTTCACATAAGCTGGAATTTGGGGCGGAAGGGGTTATGTATGATATGCAGCCTGAGAAAGTTTCTCCTCTAGGAGAACAGTCTGTTACCCTGGCCAGAGAAGTGGATAAGGACCAAGGAGTGGAGCTTGCTGTATTCGTGGAAGATGAAATCAAGATCAATGACCTTCTGGGGATTTCTCTAGGGGTTAGGTATAGCCAGTTTACCCAAACTGGCCCTGGTACGGTTTATCTGTATGAAGAAGGAGGCCCGTTGGAGTTGAATACCACTACCGACTCTATTCTTTTCCAGTCAGGAGATGAACTGCAAACCTATAGCGGATTTGAACCCAGAGTTTCTTTTAGGTGGCTACTGAATGAAGAAAGTAGCATCAAGCTTTCTTATAACCGTATGCGGCAGTATATGCAGCTGATATCTAATACTACAGCTGCTACCCCTGTAGACTTTTGGCAAACTACTACCCGCTATATTTCTCCCACTGTAGCTGACAACTACTCTTTCGGGTACTATAAAAGCTTTGCCCAAAATATGTGGGAAACCTCCCTGGAAGGCTACTATAGATCAGGTGATAATGTGGTTTCCTATAAAGAAGTTCCTGACCTCCTGCTGAATAATCAACTGGAAACGGAATTGGCATCAGCAGAAAGTAGGGCATATGGAGCAGAGTTGAGTATTAAGAAAGTGAGAGGTAAACTCACAGGATGGTTAGCCTATACATATGCACGTACTGAGCTGAGAACATTAGGAGAATTTCCCGCTGAAGTCATCAACCAAGGAGATTGGTTCCCGGCTAATTTTGATAAGCCGCATCAGTTAAACCTTCAAATGGCCCTAAAAGCCAATATCAGGAATACTATCTCTTTCAACTTCACTTATGAGAGTGGAAGGCCTGTTACCGCTCCCGTTGGTAACTACATCATCGGAGAACAGCCTATCCCGCAATATTCTCTCAGAAATGCTTTTAGGATACCGGACTATCATAGACTGGATGTCTCCTGGACCATGAACAATGGTATCATCAAGAGAAGAAAATATAAGAGTTCCTTCACCTTTGCTATTTATAACTTGTATGCTCGCCGGAATCCTTTCTCCATCTTCTTTAGAAGGGAGAATGGAATCCCAAATGCTTTCAGGTTATCCGTTATTGGGACCATGGTTCCTTCCGTTACTTATAACATAAGCTTCTAATTCATGAAAAACCTATTTTCATATATATGTGTAGGCTGCCTGGGCGTGTTGCTGGGCGGATGTGTAGAAACAGTAGAGCTGGATGCCCCCAGGGTAGAGGAAGAGCTGGTCATTTATGGAAACCTACATGCAGGTCTTGGCAGGAATGAAGTGCAGATAGCCTATACCCAGGAATTTGGGACCTTCAATATTCAGGAAGAAACAGGTGCTTCAGTCTTTTTCATTGATGGAAATGGAGAGCAGTACACCTGTGCTGAAGAAGGAAACGGTATTTATACCTGGATCAATGAAGACAGGCCAGTAAGGCCGGGAGAAGTATTTACGCTGGAGGTCACCACAGCAGCCGGGGTTACCTATAGATCTACCCCTGAAACTGTTCCTGCAGCTTTGCCTATTAGGAATATCTACTTCGAGTTGAATGATGACGTGGTGAGAGACCAGTTTGGGAATGAGTTCACGAAAACCTTTATGGACATATTTGTGGACATAGATTTACGAGACTATGAGGGTTCTCCTCTACTTCGCTGGCAAACCTTTAATGCTTATACCTTCAGAGAAATAGAATTGCCTACTTTTTGTCCCCCCCAGAATCCTATTAAGCGATGTTACATAGATGATGGGATTACCCAGCCTGAAGATGTACTGATTCTGGATTCGAAAGATGTGAGTAGGGGAGAAGTGAAAGGGATATGGGTAGGAAGAAAAGACTTCGATTCTACCTTCAATGATTTGAACATTTTCCGGGTATTCCAAAGAACACTGACTTCCACTGGCTTTACTTACTGGGAGAATCAGGCAAAAGTATTTGGTCAAGGAGGTAGTATTTTTGATTC
>JBCDBC010000555.1:0-4507 GCA_039184535.1 Bacteroidota bacterium
AGTACAAACCCAAGTGAGTTAGCGCAGGTGGCCAAGGTTTCTTTCTACAACGGAAATACCCTCCTTTTTGAAGATACTAATCTATTAGATGGAGCAAGTTTTGTATATGAGAATATTCCTGCAGGTACATTTACTTTAAGAGCTCAGGCGGTTAACGCAAGTGGATCTACAGTATTCGCTGAAGATGAGATAGAGATTACTATTAGAGCACTTCCCAGAGCCTCTATCAATCTTCCTACCCAGGGGGGGCAGTATGTAGAGGGAGATCCTGTCAGTGTAAGAGTAGAAGCTACTGACCAAGATGGAACCATAGAAAGAGTAGAGCTATATATCCCTGTTCCCAGAGAATTGATTGCTACGCTCACCTCCCCTACCCCCCAAAACATCTTTGAGTACGAGTGGGGAGGCCTAGCACCGGGAGTTTATAAGATGTATGCTCAGGCATTTGATAATGATGGTGCATCCGTCATTACGGATACCGTAGAATTCCAGGTACTTGACAGGCCTAGAGTTGTTCTTACTTCTCCTAAAGCTACAGATGAGTTTGCTGAGGGAGATACGATTAGGATGGTGGCTTTCATAGAAGACCTGGAAGATGCCATAGACACCCTCCGATTCTATGCAAACGGACTCCTACTGGAAGAAAGAACGAACTCTACTGATCCTACCTATGATTGGGAGAATGTACCTTTTGGGATTTATGACCTAACAGCTGAAGTAGTAGACAATTCCAATCTTACCTCCACCAGTATACCTGTAACCATCCGCATAAAGGCGAAACCTATTCCCATCTTTGAAGCTCCGGTTACTACGATTGATACTATTCTGGCGCCGGAATACATAGAAGGTGATACCATAGAATTTGTGGTGGGCGTAACAGACCCTGATGACGGCTTTATCACCAAAGTCGAATTCTGGGTGAGTGACACGCTCTTGTTTACTGACACAACCGGAGACTTCAGGACTGATAGACTGATTTATCGGCATAAGTGGGCCAGTAACCGCTCCGGTATTCTTCCCTTCTACGCATATGCCTTTGATAATGACGACCTCTTCAGGGTCACTCAGCTATTTCTCCTGAAAATCCAGGCGAAACCTAAAGTCAGCTTCATCATACCAAAACAGGATGAACAATTCGGATTGGGCAATGATATAGACATATCTGTAAGTGCCGTAGATCGGGACAATGAAATAGATTCTGTTAAATTCTACATTAAGGATCCTAATGGGATTAGGGATAGCCTAATAGGGTTTGATATACTTGAAGATGATGGCTGGACGGCTAGCTGGAAGTCTCCTCCCTTAGGGAACCATATTATCTATGCCATTGCCATAGATGAAACAGGGATCGCACAGCAATCTCCTGATAGAAATGTAACAGTCTTTCCAAGGTCGCATGTTTCCTACTTCAGTTTTAAGACCAAACAGATTCCTACGGGCATAAAACTTGATTGGCAAACCAGCCAGTTATTTAGAGTAGATGAGTTCGAAGTAGAGCGAAGTCTGGATGGAATCAATTTCACGCCTATTGAGGAAAGTATTATTAAAGCAGAAAATAATACCACTACTCAACTCCTCTCTTACTCCTACACAGACCCCTGGAATAGCATTGACAGTTCTGAGAAACTGTACTACAGAATTAGAGGAAAAGGAATGGATAGTCAGGATACCTACTCCAGGGTGGATAGTATTCTAAGAGGAGAAGAATTCACAGTTGAGGTTTTCCCCATCCCTATCAGTCAGCAAGGAGCAGCCAGGATCATCATAGGAGGTGAGGCAGATGTACTGGAATTTTGGGACCTCTCTGGAAGACCGGTATACCGTCAACTTATCCCGCAAGATGAGAAAAGGATATTCTTCGCAGGTAAGACCCTGGAACCAGGATTCTACATTATGGTGATAAAATCTATCGTGGGAGAAGGAGAAAACCAACGGGAATTCATGGTTACGAAAAAAATCCTGATTCACGGAGACTTCTAGCCTATGGCAGAAACTCCAGGCTTAAGTAGTTAATGGTCTTCCCCATTCTGAGAAAGATCTTTTCATAGCTGGTCTTGATCATGGCATCCTCATGTACCTTTTCTGACTCATGCAGGTCAAAACTCAGTTCTTTGAGTACTACATCTGTTTGGGCTACAAATACTTCCAAACTGTAATGGAATAACTCCAGACTATCCGTTTTGAACAATAGCCTTCCTCCTGGCTGCATGATAGCTTTATATTGCTTAAGAAAGGAAGGATTGATCATACGGTGCTTTACTTGCCTATTTTTAGGATAAGGGTCCGGAAAGGTTATCCAAATATGCTTAACCTCTCCCTGAGAAAAGTGGGTAGAAATGCTGTTCAGGTTAATCCAGAGAAATTTGATATTGTGGAGCTCCTCTTCCAGTGCTTTGCTAGCAGCGTTCCACATTCTATCAGGCTTTAGATCTATGCCTATGTAATTACGATCAGGATACTTCCTCGCCAGTTCTAGACTGAATTCAGCCTTTCCACATCCTAACTCAAGTGTGATAGGGTGATCATTGCTAAATATCTCTTTCCATTTCCCAGCATGATTCTGTTCTCTCGTAAAGCAATTTTCTAATTCCAGATACTCCTGATTTCTGATTTGCTTCTTTCTCGCCATTTTTCCTACAATGCACTTTAGGTCTAAAAACAGTATTCTTCTCTTACAGCTCTACCCTTCTTCCCTAAAAAGAATCAGCAATTTAGGGCATTTTCCTTTCTAAGGGTATTTATGAAGGACCTTGGGAGAAAAAAGGTATGAGAAAAATCACTTGTACTATACTTTCAAATCTTTCACTTGCATAAACGGTTTAATCAAAATGAATTCCCTACAAGACCGGACAAAAAAGTATCTTGTATTTTCTTCCTAATGGGTGCATTTTTAAAGCTGAAATTAACCTATAGATAAATTTATGTCATATCTCTTCACCTCAGAGTCGGTATCCGAAGGCCATCCGGACAAAGTTGCTGACCAGGTATCTGATGCGGTCCTGGATGCCATTCTAAGCCAAGATCCTAATGCTCGTGTAGCTTGTGAAACGCTGGTAACTACTGGATTGGTAGTACTCGCAGGCGAAATTTCTACCCACGCACAGGTAGATTTTCAAGAAGTTGTCAGAAAAAAGATAGATCAGATTGGCTATAACTCTGATGACTATAAGTTCAATGCAGCTTCATGCGCTGTCATGAATGCACTTCATAAGCAGTCTCCAGATATAGCTAGGGGAGTAGATAGAGAGGAAGAAGCAAGTCAAGGTGCAGGAGACCAGGGAATGATGTTTGGGTATGCCTGTAATGAGACACCTGAATATATGCCTATGGCACTGGCCTTTTCTCACAGAATAGTTCAGACACTGGCAGAAATCAGAAAAAATGAGCCAGAACTCATGTCTTACCTAAGACCTGACTCTAAAAGCCAGGTAACCATAGAATATGATGATAATGGCAAACCCTTAAGAGTTCATACCATAGTGGTTTCTACTCAGCATGATGACTTCATTCAGCCTTCAGCCTCTACTCAGGAAGCTCAGGATGCGGCTGATAAAAGCATGCTGGCCAAAATCAGGGAAGATATCATTAATATCGTGATCCCACGTGTGATCCCTACTGACTTACTGCAGGACACTACTTACCACATTAACCCTACGGGTAAGTTTGTGATAGGTGGACCTCATGGCGATGCAGGACTTACAGGTCGTAAAATCATCGTAGATACCTATGGTGGGAAGGGTGCACACGGAGGAGGGGCTTTCTCAGGAAAAGATTCTTCTAAAGTAGACCGTAGTGCCGCCTATGCTTCCAGACATTTAGCTAAAAACCTGGTTGCAGCCGGTATAGCAGATGAAGTACTGGTTCAGTTAGCCTATGCCATTGGGGTGGTAGAGCCAGTATCTATTAATGTGAATACCTATGGTACTGCTAATGTAGACATGTCAGATGCTGAAATAGCTGAAAAGATAGCCTCTTTATTCTCCTTCACACCAGCAGCTATCAGAAAAAGGCTTCATCTCACTGATCCTATTTTCTCAGTTTCTGCAGCTTACGGACATATGGGAAGAGAATGCTATGAAGCCGAGGTAGAGACCGCTTATCTGGTCCAGGAAAAACAGGCTGACGGACAACACACAATTACCCGTGAGAAAAAAATGAAGAAAGTTAAATTCTTCAGTTGGGAAGAATTGAGCCTGGTAGGAAACATTCAAAAAGCTTTCCAGCTAGATGCGGTCAATACTGTATTAGGATAGTTCTCTTCTATAGAATTCACATTATGGCAGGAAAGGAATTCCTTTCCTGCCTAATTCTTTTCCAACTATGCTTTTACGTATTGGTATTTCAGGATTGTGGATGTCCCTCATCTGTTGCCAACTTTTACTTGGCCAGGAAACCTGGGAACTCGCCCTAGATAAAAAGGACATACAAGTTTATACCCGAACCAGAGCTGGCTCTTCTCTAAAGGAATTCCAGGCACACACAGAAATTAAGGCCTCCCTTCCTACTG
>JBCDBC010000556.1:0-4496 GCA_039184535.1 Bacteroidota bacterium
CAGATCAGACAGTGTCTGCTGATCTGTCAGCAAATGATGTTCAACAGAAGGCATTAACAGAATTTGATGCTTTTGTAAGTATCCTACGAGATGCGGGTGTTTCTGTAACCGTTATGGAAGACCTGGCAGATCCCGTAACACCGGATGCTATCTTCCCAAACAACTGGATTTCCTTCCATATTCAAGGCAAAATCATTCTTTATCCCATGATGGCTCCTAATAGGAGAAATGAGGTGAGAATGGATATCCCTGATTACTTTATAAGTGAGAATTCTTCCATCCAATTGATAGATTTTTCTTCCATGGCAGAAGAAGGAAAATTTCTGGAAGGAACGGGTAGCATGATTATGGACAGGGCGAATAATATTGCCTATGCAAGCCACTCAGACAGAACCCATGAAGAGGTATTTGAGCTATTCTGTAAGCAGATAGGATGTGAAGGGATTTTCTTCCATGCAGTAGATCTTAATGGACATCCCATTTACCATACAAATGTCATGATGGCTTTGGGAAGTAGTTTTGTGGTCATCTGTGAAGAATCTATATTAGACCAGGAAGAAAGAGCTATACTACGCAATTCTTTCAAAAGAACCGGACATGAGGTAGTCCCTATCACTCAGGAACAGGTAGCTCAGTTTGCGGGTAATATGCTGGAAGTCAGAAATAATCAAGGCGAAATTCACATTGTCATGTCAAAAAGGGCCTTTGATTCTCTAGAAGATTCTCAGATACAAACCCTGGAAAGGCATGGTAAACTGCTGGTAATCCCCTTAGATATCATAGAAGTGTATGGCGGAGGAAGTGTAAGGTGTATGATGGCAGAGGTATTTCTTCCTAATTAGCAAACAGAAAAAGACATCATTATTCATACAAGATATTTGACCCTCACCATATGAAACCAGTACTAAAAACTGAATACAACCCACTTAAGAAAGTATTAGTCCACACCCCAAGTGAAGAACATGCACAGCTCATTCCGTGGGAAGGAGAACATCCTCTAATGGGCCCTAACCCAAGGGTCTATGCTGAGTTAAAAAATGACCACACTACTTTGGTAGACTTTCTCAAGGAGGAGATAGGAAAGAGTAATGTACTGGAGCTCAAAGACTTATTGATAGACATCTTTGATAATGCGGATTACAGGAGGCGCTTTACCATTCTCCAGGATACCCTGCATACTGATGCGGAGAAGTATATAGATCACTTGATGGCCAGAGGAATCAGGCTGGACAGCTATGACCCGGCAGAGTTGGTTAAGGACCTAATTTATGGATATCCCAGGAAGCTGACCATCAATAATGGCAGACTCCCTAATATCATCATCCCTCCCAAAAGAGAATTGATGTGGATGAGAGACTCATCTGCCGTTACCCAGTGTGGGGTCATAATAAATGAAATGGCCTCTCCAAGAAGGAAACCTGAGCCTACATTGATCAGATCTGTGTTCAAATATCACCCCATGTTTGATGAGGATAGTATCTTCCTGGACCTTGTTCAATTCCAAAGAGATATGGTAGGAGATCCCACTTCCAGTGGCCTGCATGAGAAATATCTCATAGAAGGAGGAAACATCCTGATTCTGAGTGAGGATACTATGGCCATAGGCGTAGGGAATGATGACTTCCTGTACTCCAACAGAACTACCCGTCCTGCATTTAGGCTATTGGTAAGAAAAATCTTTAATGATCCTAATAACCCTATCAAGCGAGTGTACCTTGTAAATGTACCTGACCTAAGAGGCTTTATCCATCTGGATACGGTTTTCAACATGGTGGGACCTAAGGCTGCTATCTTGATGCCTTATATCTTTGGTTCCCCTACTCCATCAGCTAAGACTAGTGCCAAGCAAGTACTTCAGAAGTTTGTAGGTTGGCTGAGACAAAATATAGGCGTAAATCAAACAGATCTGAGCCGTATCCCTACGGTTCATCATTTTGAGCATGCGGGAAAGGTAGAGGTGTATGACAGAGACTATATCCAGCAGAAAGGAACAGTAGAACGTCTTCCACAGCCTTCTACCTATTTCATAGACCAGCTCATCAAGGACGGACTAATAGATCCTAACCTCATCACCTGGGTAGGAGGAAATCCTGATGATTATCCATCTCCATTTGAGCACCTGAAAACTGCCCTCTTTGAGCAGCATAATATGGCGGGGAATGTATTTACCGTAAAACCGTTCAGAGCTGTGGCCTATCACAGGAATGAAGTTACCGTGGACAAGCTGGATACCATGCTTCATTCTGCCTCAAATAGTGCCCATCTGGAGCTCATGTCTTCCAATGAAATCCGAACAGATAATGGAGGACCCCACTGCCTTACCTTACCCCTTGAAAGAGAGGAGTAAAGAGTCAGATTTAAGTGTGTAAATCACAAGAATAAATAGTATTTTCACTATGCTTTTCAGAGGTAAGATTTTGCCTCTGAACTTCCCTTGAATTTGATCATCATATCAGGGGAAAATGTATTGAAGATACTATTACTGTGATATGAGAAAGACTACTACTTCTGCCCTGTTAGGGGCCCTTCTTTTATTGATTATACCTACCACAAGCTTTTCTCAAATTTTCGAGGAGCTAACCTCCATCAACAACTTTGATGTCAAAGGACAAAACAGAGGCGTTGCCATAGGTGATTATAATAATGATGGACTGGATGATATTTATATCAGCACCATGTCCGGGAAAAATCTCCTCTATAAAAACCTGGGTAATTTCCAGTTTGAAGAAGTAGGAGCTGAAATGGGTGTGGATGATGACCGTCAATCTACCTGCGCCCTATGGTTTGACATGGATAATGACAGAGACCTGGACTTATTCGTGGTAAACCTCTTCCAGTCTGATGCCCTTTACAGAAATGACGGAGGATCCTTCACCAATATCAGCGCCCAGTACGGTATAGGAACAGGGGGGAATCCCCGTTCTATTCATGCCGTAGACTATGATAATGATGGGGACCTGGATGTGTACATAGCAGAAATGCTAAAGCAAAACATCCTTTGGAGAAATGAGTCCGGTCAGGGGTTTACGGATGTAACAGCCGAGGCAGGCATATTTGATGAAGGAAGATCTTTGGGAGCCATTTTCTTTGACTATGATTTGGATGGAGACCAGGATCTCTACCAGACACGTGATGGAACAGATCCCAACCTATTCTACCGAAATGAAGGAGATGGAACTTTTACTGAAATTTCTTCCGAGATAGGCCTGGATTATGTGGGCTTTGGAATGGGGACAGATATAGCTGACCTCACCAAAGATGGATATCCGGATATATACCTGACCAATCTGGAAGAGAACCTCATGTACTTCAGTCGTCCATCAGGTGTATTCGAGGAAGTATCAGAAAGAGCAGGGGTAGATGACATTGGTATGGGATGGAGTACCTTTTTCTTTGACTGTAATAATGATGGTAGACAGGACCTCTACGTATCTAACGATAGCTACTTTGGGGTGAATGGGCAGAGTAACATCCCTAATGTGCTATATGTAAACAGAGGAGATCTTTCCTTCTACATAGACGGTACACCCGGAGGCGTTCAGAATACCTACGGGTCTTATGGAGCAGCAGTAGCAGACTTCGACCTGGATGGAAAGCTGGATATCGCCATTGCGAATAATGGTCAGAATGATGGAAATCAGATCTTCAGAAATACCAGTACCAGCAAAAATTATATCGGCTTTGAGCTGAAGGGGATGAAGTCTAATTCTTATGGTATTGGAAGCTACCTCACCCTCTACGCCAATGGAACCCAACAGATGGATTTCGTTACGGCAGGTTCAGGCTATGCTTCCCAAAACACCAATAAGGTTCACTTTGGCTTGGGAGACTTATCAAAAATTGACAGTGTAGTCATTAACTGGCCTTCTGGCATCCGACAGGTAATCCCTTCCCTACCTATCAATCAGGTGCATGAAATTGAAGAGCATGTAGTATATGTTCCACAGGGAGCAGTAGTATGGACAGAACCTGCAAATCCTACTCAGTATGATGATGTAACTGTATACTTCAATGCGCAGGAAGGAGATGGCGGATTAGCAGGATTTACGGGAGAAGTATATGCGCATACAGGTGTCATCACTTCCCAGAGCGGGAATTCGGGCGACTGGAAATATGTGATAGCAGATTGGGGAACCAGTGATCCCAGAATCAGATACGACAGAATAGAGGATGACCTATATTCTCTTAGCTTTAACATCACTCAATACTTTGGGATACAGGCAGGAGATCAGGTAGAAAAACTGGCCTTTGTCTTTAGAAATGCCAACGGAAGTATAACGGGTAGAGAAACAGGTGGAGCAGATATTTTTGCAGATATTTCTCCTGCAGGTGATGACTTGCAAGTAGCTTTCTCAAAACCCAACGAGAACAAAATTGTCTTTGAAGGTGCCAGCTTCACTGTAGATGTGCAGGCTAGCGCAGCACCTGCTGCCGGGTGACCCGATCCTGGTCATGGCGGGTGAAGAGCGCGACCCCGAGGTGATCGCGGCATTGCG
>JBCDBC010000557.1:0-4495 GCA_039184535.1 Bacteroidota bacterium
CAGAGCTATGTGCGCTTCATGAATGAGCACTTGTTTGACCACATTGACATTGACAAAAGCAAGGTTCACGTACCTGATGGCACCCTGGATATCCAGGATGTACAGGCTTACTGTGATGAGTATGAAGAAAAAATCAAGAGCTATGGAGGCCTGGATTTGCAGGTACTAGGGATTGGCAGGACAGGCCACATTGGATTTAATGAGCCGGGCTCTACCCTGGAGTCAAAAACACGTCTGATCACTCTGGATGGGATCACTATACGTGATGCTGCCAGCGACTTCTACCATGAGGACAATGTTCCCAGAAGAGCTATCACCATGGGTGTAGGTACCATCATGGAAGCCAAGCAGATCATCATGATGGCATGGGGAGAAGGGAAATCTCCCATCATTCAGAAGACGGTAGAAGGACCGGTAACAGAGCTGATTCCTGCCACCTA
This sequence comes from Bacteroidota bacterium, assembly GCA_039184535.1. Lineage (GTDB taxonomy): Bacteria > Bacteroidota > Bacteroidia > J057 > J057 > JBCBKZ01. The sequence continues at coordinate 441 of JBCDBC010000557.1, forward strand.
TCTCCAACAGCACCCTAATGCCCAGATTGTACTGGATGAAGCAGCAGCAGCCAAGATTGTGAGATACGATGCTCCCTGGCTGGTAGGCTTTACGGAGTGGAACGATAAAATGATCAGGAAAGCTGTGGTATGGCTCTGTCAGCGAGTAAATAAGCCTATTCTCAAGTTAACAGATGATGACTATATGGAGAATGGAATGGCAGATCTCCTCACCCAGCATGGATCTGCCTATGACATAAACATCAAAATCTTTAATGAACTTCAGCGGACCATCACGGGGTGGCCGGCAGGTAAACCTGGAGCAGATGATACCTACAGACCGGAAAGAGCCAAGCCCTTCCCTAAGAAAGTGGTGATTTTTAGTCCTCATCCTGATGATGATGTCATTTCCATGGGAGGTACCTTACTCAGATTAGTGGATCAGGGAAATGAGGTACATGTGGCCTATCAGGTATCCGGAAACATAGCTGTGTTTGATGATGATGCCATGAGGTTCATAGATTTCGCTCTGGATTTTAGCCATATGATAGGTGCAGGCGAATCCAAGATCAAGAAACTCTATCAGGACAGCAGAGATTACCTGGCTACCAAGGATGCCGGTCAACCAGATACAGATGATATCCAGCATATTAAAGGATTGATAAGAAGAGGAGAAGCTAAGTCTGCCTGTAGATACTGCGGAATTCCGGATGAGAATGCCCACTTCCTGGACCTGCCTTTCTATGAAACGGGGAAAGTGAAGAAGAAACCGCTGGGACAAGAAGACATAGACATTACCAAGGCGCTTCTTAGAAAGATCAAACCTCATCAGATTTATGCCGCTGGTGATTTGTCTGATCCACATGGTACGCACAGAGTTTGCCTGGAAGCTATATTCGGGGCCATAGAGCAGATGAAGGAGGAGGGGGATAAGTGGCTGGAAGACTGCAGAGTATGGCTGTACAGAGGTGCATGGCAGGAGTGGAGCATAGATGAGATAGAAATGGCTATTCCGATTAGCCCTATAGAACTATACAGAAAACGTAAGGCCATCTTTAAGCACCAGTCTCAGAAAGACAGTGCCTTATTTCCTGGAAATGATCCCAGAGAATTCTGGCAGCGGGCTGAGGATAGAAATAAGGGAACAGCAAAGCTGTATGACTCTTTAGGACTGCCAGAGTATGAGGCCATTGAGGCCTTTGTGAGATATCATTTCTAGCAAAAAGCTGGGAAGAAATTGTTGTTTTGTTTTGATAGAAGGGGATTTCTTTTATGAAACTCCCCTTCTTTTTTATCTTAGAAGAAATACTACCTACTGCATGACTCAAACACGCCTGGCCTCACTAGATGTTTTTAGGGGTATAACTGTGACAGCTATGATACTGGTAAACAATCCAGGAAGCTGGTCCACTGTTTACAAACCGCTACTCCACGCCAAATGGCATGGATGTACACCTACCGATCTGATTTTCCCTTTTTTCCTCTTCATAGTTGGCGTATCTATTGTACTAGCCTACTCCAAAAGGCTAGAACGGGGCGTAGATAGAAAAAGCCTCATTCCTAAAATTCTCAGGAGAACCTTAACCCTTTTTGGGCTGGGTTTATTTCTTCATGCCTTACCAGACTTTGACATAGTGGGTATCAGAATTCCAGGCGTCTTACAAAGAATAGCCATAGTCTTCATGGGTTCCGCTCTAATCTATTTGTATACCCCTCCCAAAAGACTTCCCTTCGTCCTAATGGGAATTTTGCTCCTATACTGGTTTCTCATGCAGGTAGTCCCAGTTCCAGATCATGGAAAGCCTAATCTGGATCCGGAAACCAACCTAGGTGCCTGGCTGGACAGACTGGTACTTTCAGGCCACCTTTGGTCTCAAAGCAAAACCTGGGACCCGGAAGGTATATTAAGCACGCTACCAGCACTTGGGACAGGTATTATGGGTATGATCACCGGTCAGTACCTTCTCAGCAAGAACAGTCCGGAAGATAAGGTTATACAGTTTTTCCTGTGGGGAGCTATCTCCATAGTGGCAGGATTATTCTGGGGGCTAGTGTTCCCTATAAATAAAGCCCTTTGGACCAGTTCTTATGTACTGTATAGCGGTGGTATAGCCTTACAGTTTCTGGCTTTCCTGTACTGGTTAGTAGATCTGAAAGGCAGAGATAATTGGACTGGCCCCTTTATGGCCTATGGAAGAAATGCCATTACTGCCTATGTGGCTTCAGGTGTAGTAGCCATCTACTGTGGGTACATTAAGGTGGGAGACATCTCTTTAAAAGGCTGGCTGTTCCAAAACCTGTATGCCTCCTGGCTTCCTCCATATTTGGACTCCTTAATGGGGGCCCTTACTTTAGTTATTATCCTTTGGATACCACTTTGGTGGATGTATAAGAAGAATATCATCATTAAGGTCTGATGAAGAATTCCATGAAAAATACCCTTACAAGCCTTCTTTATTTATTCTTACTTTTTGGTAGCTATCCCCTCATAGCTCAGTCAGAACCTGCTAAAAGAGAGTTCCGAGCCGTTTGGATAGCCACTGTGAAAAACCTGGACTGGCCATCAAGAGCCGGATTAAGTACTGAGCAGCAACAACGGGAAATCCGCGAAATGCTGGATTTCCATCAAAAAAATGGCATCAATGCCATCATCATGCAGGTAAGACCTTCTGCAGATGCTTTTTATTTCTCTGCGGAAGAACCCTGGTCAGAATGGCTAACGGGCCAGCAGGGAAAAGCCCCCTTCCCCTGGTATGATCCCCTCACCTATTTCATTGAAGAATCCCACAAAAGGGGCATGGAGTTTCATGCCTGGTTTAACCCTTTCCGTGCACTCATAGACGTGGACAGAAACAAACTCCTTAGTGTTAACCACATCAGCAACAAACGCCCTGACTGGATGGTGCAGTACGGGAACAACCTTTACTTTGATCCGGGTATCCCAAGAGCCAGGGATTATGTCAGCGACATCATCCTGGATGTAGTCAATAGATATGATATAGACGCAGTCCATTTTGATGACTACTTCTATCCTTACAGAATAGCCAATGAAGCCTTTCCAGACACCAGCAGCTACGAAGTATATGGCAGTGGATTTGTGAATAGAGACGACTGGAGAAGGCAGAACGTAGACCGATTTGTAGAAAGCATCAACTACAGAATCAAGGCAGTCAAATCACATGTCAAATTGGGGATTAGCCCATTTGGAGTGTGGAGAAATGTGGCGGATGATCCGCTGGGATCGGATACCCGTGCCGGACAAACTTCCTACGACGATCTATACGCAGATGTGAGAGGATGGCTACTCAAAGGATGGATAGACTATGTAGTGCCTCAGCTATACTTCTCCATAGGATATCCTCCGGCTGACTATGAAATCCTGGCTAAGTGGTGGTCCCAGAATCAGGCAGGCAGGCACCTGTATGTAGGGAAAGGGCCTTACAAAATTGACAATAACGCAGATCAAAACTGGAGCAAACCCAATGAGATCACCCGACAGCTGGAACTAGATAAAACCCTTCCTGCCATTAAGGGAAGCGTCTATTTTAGGGCTGGCACCTTTACGCCTAATCCGCAAGGGCTTAACGATAGCCTTCAGGCTAACTTCTACCGCCATAAAGCCCTCATTCCCCAAATGCCATGGCTGAATGCAGGCGTGCCCCAAACTCCGGCAAACCTGGATGCCAACATGTCTCCTAAAGGATTAATTCTTAGTTGGAATGAGGTAGATAGAAGAAATGAAGGTGGTTATTATGTACTCTACAAACAGGCAGGCAAGTCCGGGCCTGATCCTGAGAATCCGGCGAATATTCTGGCCATTATCCAGAAGGGAGAGAACATTTATATAGATCAGGACCTGAAGGAAAAAGGATTCTACACCTATTTACTTACAAGTGTAAATAGGCTCCATCAGGAAAACCCTGGTGGAGCCACCGTCACTGTTAAAATCAAGAGAAAAGATATCAAATAATTTCTCTGACAGTTTTTACAATCTGAAGATGGGGATATCACCCAGGAAGTTGATAGGGATATTAGCATGCTGCTCCCCATCAGTCATGTTTCTTACTCTGGCCTGA
>JBCDBC010000558.1:0-4487 GCA_039184535.1 Bacteroidota bacterium
CCCCCCCCCCCCCCCCCCGACCCACCTCCAAGCGCTGACTTTCTTGGCCAAAGAGGGAAAGAACTCTTTGATCCTGTGCAGGTGGGAAATATCCATCACAGGGAATTAAGAGCATGGTTGGGAGCCTTGAGAAAGGAGGGGCTTTCAGCCAGAAGTGCAGGAAGGCACCTCTCCAGTGTGAAAACTTATTTTAGATTCCTGAGAAATAGCCAGCACATAGATCAAAATCCAGCTGCCAAACTCAGCCTGCCGAGAAATGCTTCTCAACTTCCGGTTTTTCTTAAGGAAGCAGATACAGAACGACTTTTCACCTCGGACCTATTTCCTCAATCCTTCATAGGGATGAGAGATCAGTGCTTGATGGAACTATTATATGGATGCGGATTGAGAAGAGACGAACTGATCCATCTCTCTCACGCAGGCGTAGATCTTAGTAAACGCCAACTTAAGGTGCTTGGTAAAAGAAACAAGGAGAGAATCATTCCCTTTGGTAAGTATGTGGAGATTGCTTTAAAGGCTTACTTGAGAGAAAAGCAAGAAGCGGGCTTAGCCCTGAGCGGGAATTTGTTGGTGAGAGAAAATGGAGAAGCCTTATATCCAAAACTGGTTTATAGGGTGGTACAAAAATACCTCATGCAGGCGGCTAGTGTTTCCAAAAACAGTCCGCATGTTCTTAGACACACCTTTGCTACCCATTTGCTGGATAGGGGAGCAGATATAAATGCGATTAAGGAGATGTTGGGACATGAAAGCTTAGCAGCTACCCAGGTGTACACCCATACTAGTATAGAAAAACTAAAGGAGATGCATAAGCAGGCTCATCCCAGGTCCCAGAAAGGCTCCTCAGAGGAAGGGTAAGCCTTAGTCGAACTTTCCCGCATCTATGACTTTCTGGCTAGGAAAGGCCAAACTGGCAACCCCAAAGAAAGCAATTAACCCTCCGTAAAAGGTTCTCCAATTGAAGTTTTCTGCTTCGGAGTTTTTTACGACAATCTCAGTACCGTTTACTTCTTCTATTTTTGTAGGCTCTCCTCTGCGGTTATATCCAGTAATCATGAGGATAAGGCCAGAAAGGAGAAGGACTGTTCCAAAAAAGTTTTTCATATTCTATCTAGCTGAACAGAGATAATTCAATTCCATTAAACGATTGCAAATATGGGAAAATCAGCTTCTTTTACACAGGAAAATGAAAAGAATTTCTGCATTTGTTGTTTCTCAGCTTAACTCCTCAAAAAAACCGGTTTTACGGTTCTTTTTAACATTGTCCCAGTTGAAGTACCTCCCATTCATCACTACATAGATTCCATTAGGCAGAGTTTGCACAAAGGCAAACGCACTTCCCAGGTTGAAGAACCCATCTGAACTACCAAATTTGTAGGGAATCATGGCACCTGTAAGAATGACGGTTTTATTCTTCACTTTGTTGGCTAACAATTTTGCTGTCTGGACCATGGTATCAGTTCCATGGGTGATGATGATCTTATCTTCGGGAACAGAATTACAATTACGTGCTATGATTTCTCTGTCTTCTTCCGTCATTTCCAGACTGTCAATCATCATGAGGGTACGTAGGTTAATATTTACCGTACTCCTACCCAACCTAAACATCTCTGGCAGTTGAGTGTCTTTGAAGTAGAGGGCTCCTCTAATCATGTCATATTCTTTATCAAAGGTGCCTCCTGTGGCGAAAACCCGTATCGTTTCCTCCATGTACGTTAAGTGTTAAGTATCGTAATCAGAAAAGAGGCGAGAATATACGATTGAGGGGGGAAGAAAAAAACTCCCGACCTACGTTATAGATCAGGAGCCATGCAAACTTCAAACCTAGTCCATGAAGTATCCCTACTGCAAATAAGAGTTGTGAAATATAAAACAGTGTTAATAAATTTTGTGAGAGAATATATTTTATTTCTATTTATTTCCTTTGATGATATAAATATGGAATTTTTATTTGACTATTCATTCAATTTAAATTCCGAATAGTAAGTTTGCTTGGGTGAGCTGTCTGTATACTTACTTTAATGGGAAAGTAGGAATTTTGTAGTTTTATTTAGGCCTAGATTTTTTTTCAATTTTCTCCTATTAGCACAGTAGAAAATGTGAATTTTTCTTCTTCAATTAAGAAGAGAAGGAACAAATTTGGGGATTATGGTTTTAAATGAAAAAGAGTATTTTTAGGTGATATCTGAATGGATTTTATTCCTTTTTTTGTAAAATCAAACCTGCATGAAAGTAAAGTTTTATGGTACCAGAGGATCTATCCCTGTATGTGAAAAAGAATTCCAGGAATTTGGGGGAAATACCACTTGCCTTTTGGTAACCATAGGAGACAATATTCCTTTCATCCTGGATGCAGGCAGCGGAATCAGAAATCTGGGGAAAGATATCCTGAAAGCGCCTGAATTTAAGTAAAGAGAAATCTATTTATCTTTTTCACACTTTCATTGGGACCATATACAGGGCTTTCCTTTCTTCAATCCTGCTTACCATTCTACCAAAAGAATTACCATCAGCGCCATAGGAAAAGGGAGGGCGGCTACTGATTTGAGGGGTATATTTGAGACTCAAATGGACGAAGCATACTTTCCTATTCCCCTTGAGAAGATGGGCGCTCAATTCACCTTCCTCCAATCTGAAGAAAATGTACTTGCAGTAGAAGGAGCTACCGTTACTGTACTCAAACATAATCATCCAGGTGGTGCTTACAGCTACCGCATAGATGATGGAGACAGTATACTGGTATTTTGTACAGATATAGAACATGGAGAAAGCATAGATGAGAGAGTAGTCGCTTTGGCCCAGGGAGCTGATGTACTTATCCATGACTCACAGTATACACCTGAGGAGCTTGTCAGGAAAAGAGGGTGGGGACATAGTAGTTGGGAGCAAGCTATAGAGGTGGCAGAAAAGGCTGGAGTAAAACAACTAATCCTGACCCATCATGATCCTGATCATAATGATGAATTTTTAAAGGAGGTAGAGAAGAATTGTCAGGCTAGGTTTCCTAACTCTCAATTGGCCAGAGAGAAAATGGAGATTGAGTGTCAGCCCTGCTGATCTAATGATAGCAGCTCTCCATTAAGGATGTAGTAGAGATAAGCTTCTACCTGATCATATCCCATGGCCTGAATAGCTTGTTTATAACTTTCCAACTGTTTAAAGTAGCGGGCATGGTGCTTACCGGATTTATAGTCAATGACGATAGCTTTGCCTTCCCGAATCATCACTCTGTCTGGCCGTAGTAAGTTCCCTTTTCCATCTATGAGATCAGCCTCATTTTTTACGATCCATCCAGCCTCATACCATGACTGGACCTCAGACCTTGCGCAAATAGACCTTAACACCTTCTCAAAGTTTTCCAGATACTCCAAAGCCACTTTTCCGGAAAGCCGCATTCTTTCTACTGCCTCAGGAACATCTTCTAGCGTTTTCACAAAGGAAAGGGCTTCATGATATAGTTCTCCTTCAGAAATTTTACTCCTGCTGGTTCTGATGTCTGTAGTCAGGTAGGTATTGGTCTGGTATTTGATTTTTGCGGACTTTTCCCACTGAAAAGGTTTGTGGGTATGTAAAGGAAGAAAGCTTGACTGACTATCAGACCTTTCCTGAATAGGAACTACCTTCTTTCCGTATGTCCACTTCCCTTCCTTTTCCAACATATCTAGTTCTGGATTGGGGATAATAAGCTGAAGGAGGGTAGAAACGCTGTTTGGACGACCAGTAGACTTAGATGTAGGGGCTATGAGATATAGCCTATCCTTAGGGCGAGTGAAGGCCACATAAAGCAGGTTCAAATTATCCATATAACTCTGGATGATTTCCTCCTGGTACATCTCCTTGAAGTAGGTATTTTCAAGCCGCTGGATAGCACTAACCGGAAAGAAGTTCAACTGGTCAAAAGGGGATTTCTTCATGTTCTGTATCCAGAGAATATCCAGTTTGTTAGGACCCATTGGCCATTCTGCAAAGGGAATCATAACTATGGGGAACTCTAATCCTTTTGCCTTGTGGATGGTCATGATCTGTACGGCCTCTTCATGCGCTGAGGCAGCTATACGTGCACTGGACTTGCGGTTTTCCCACCAGGAAAGAAATCCTGCTATGCTTCCTTCCTGCTGGTGCACAAAACCCCAGGCCTCTTCTATTATTCCAAGTATGTAGGCTGAGTGAAGCGGGACCTCAAAAAGCTCACAAAGCAGCATTAGTGCGCCATAGATGGTTTTTTCATTGAGGCTAGCTGCTTGCTGAATAAGTACTTCCTGAGCACCACCTTTAGGATTCTTCAGGGAAGAAAAATTAGGAGTCTGATCCAGGATCAATTGGTGAAAATAGGTCAATTCTGCTCTGAACAAATCGGTTTCCGGATCATTCAAAAATTGGAGACATACTAAACCTGCCGATAAACGTTCTGGAGCATGGAAAGTGGAGGATGGAATCCTGCTATGCACTCCCGGTGCCGGTTATATCGCGACGGTAGAGGAGTTCGG
>JBCDBC010000559.1:0-4483 GCA_039184535.1 Bacteroidota bacterium
AGGTCATAACTGAGGAAAATGCTTTTGTTCATGTATCAGGTCATCCAAATAGATCCATCATCTTTTTTATAGAAGGCACCGGATTCCAGCCCTTTCATGACGGCCTCTTTCCCTAGCTGATACAACTGAGATTCATAGTAAAACTTCTCAAATGAGATACCCAGACGATCAAACGTATGATGATAAGCCTTATACACCCAGCTATTCATATTCTCCCATAGACCACGTATCTCCTCGTCTCCATTCTCCCACTTGATGAGAATATCCTGAACAGCTACACTACTGGGAGCCTTTTTCTTTGCTTCCGCCTCTTCCATCCCTTCTTCTATGAGCTGGTGAATCTCTATGTCATTTAGCTTGGCATATTCTACATAGTAGTTTCCTACCAGTAGGTCCCCCTTTACACCCGTACTTTCTGGTGTATCATTCTTCCCTGCCACCAGCCAGGCATGCATTGACTTACTGATGGCTGTCCCACGGTCATTAAACAGACATACGGGATGCGCCTCATAGCCATTGGCCTTCAGAACCTCTGTCATACTATACCCCAGCACTATGTTACGCAGGTGTCCTAGGTGAAGAGGTTTGTTGGTGTTAGGCGAGCAATACTCTACTACTACCTTCTGGCCATTCCCGTCTTTTCTCTTCAGGAAGCCTTCATTCACAGAGGCGTTAGCCAGGAAGGAACACCAGTAGGCATCAGTCAGTTTGAGGTTGAGAAATCCCTTAATCACGTTAAAAGACTCTACAAACGCCAGTTCCTCTGCCAGATACTTTCCCAGCGTCTCCCCTATTACAGGCGGAGCACCCAGCTTAAATTTGGCTAGTGGGAATACTACCAGGGTAAAGTCCCCTTCAAAGTCCTTGCGGGTTTCCTGGAGTGCTAATATGGATGGATCTATTTCTACACCAAACTGCTCTTTTACTCCTTTAGCAGCGGCGATTTGTATGTCAGAATAAAGTTTGCTTATCATGGTGCGCAAATTTGAAAAAAATATTGGTCTACTGATAATGAGGAAAGAGAAATTTCTTCCTTAACGCCTATTACGGAAGAAAATCCATACGCTAAGGGGGAGAAATACCAAAATGGGGAGAGCTGCAGCCCACCAAGGGTCTATGACACCTTTATACCCTAACCTACCACCCTGAACCTTCAGGATGTAGAAGATGGCAAAGAGGGCCACTGCAATTAGTGCCGGGACTGCTACCCCACGAGACCTGGAACGGGTCATACTTCCCAATCCTATTCCCAGCAGCATAAATACCACATTTAAGAGTGGTAAGGTATGCATCTCAGCAAATGCATATTTATATCTTCTATGTTGCCGAAGCATTTCCTCTTCCAGTTCTTCCTGTTGATCTCCTGTGTTCTGCCGATCTTCCTTCTCTTCCTGGGCCAGATGTTTCAATTTTCGTTCCAAATCTGGCCTCTGCATGCTATTATGGTCTACTAGCCTACGCGTAACCTCTTCCGGACTCAGATAGGACACAGGATATCTATACAGAAGGGTGTCAAAATAAATTCTTCCATAAGGGTAATGCTTAAGTCCATCATTTGCCTCGGCGTATTCTTCCTGTCTGTTCCCATGGTAAAACTCAAAGGTGAGATTCTTCTTGCTTGGGCTCAGGTACATTCTGGCAGAATCTGCAATGATCACTGAGTTAGCATCCCGCTCAGGATTGTATTGGTATAGGAGAATGTCATACAAAAAGGGAGAATCCTTCTCTCGTCTTCCTACCCTCATGCTAATTCCCTCCACATCATTCCAGAAATATCCTGGCCTTATGTTTACCTCAGGCTGATTATACATAAGCTCATACATGAGCACATTGAGCTTGAGGTTTTGTTTAGGCACCCAGTAGAAGGTACCGTAGAGAGAAAGAGCTACGGCAAAAAAGGAAAACCATACGAGGGGAAGACTGAACTTCTGTAGGGAGATACCTACCCCTTCTACAGCAAATAGCTCATGGCTTTCAGAAAAGGCAGAAGCAGTAAGTAATGACGCAGCTAAGATAGAAAGTGGTACTACTACAGGGAAAACCTTAGCCATTCCCAGTACCAGTAGTTTTCTCAAGTCAGCAGAATCCATTCCGGATTCCATTAAGCCTGAGAAGTGCATAGCGAAGGCATCCATCACCAGCAGCACCACCATGATGATGGTGATCATAATAAAGTACCTCATGAAGGTATTAATTATTAGCTGGTGAAGCTGATTCAATTCATGCTGATTAAGAGGCTTTAGCTTTCTTACTGAACCTTTGTCTAAGAGAAGAAAAGAACATGCTGATCTTATCCCTTACCCAAGCCCAGGATCCTTCATCTAGTAAGCGGGAATCATTGGTAGCCTGATAGGTAACGTAAATAGCGATAGGCGCAAAAATAATGACCGGCAGAAAAGCTCCGATCAGGGGATCTAGTACATCTGCCCGGGACAGTTTCTTCCCTTGGGTGATCATCACATAAAAAGCCAGGAAGAATATGATAGAAATCAGAGAAGGTACTCCCAATCCTCCCTTTCTGATAATAGCTCCCAAAGAGGAACCTATCAGCATGAAGAGTAAACAGTTGAGCGGAATAGCATGTCGGGAATAGTATTCATACAGATACTTGCGATAAATAGTGCCTTCATCATCCTTTTTCCGCATGAGGAATTCCAGATAACTCTGTACAGACCTGACATTTACCAGGGCTTTATTCAGCAATTCTAAGGCATCACTATCATTACCTTCAATCTTGGATGCCAGTATTCCTCCTTCTGAAAGGTGAATGGTATCTACGGCTAGGGTATCATAGACGTAGTTGGCCTTGTCAAACTGCCCCTGACCGATAATAGGTTTTCCTTTCTCTAGATCCTCTACGTTTATAGGCTTCTTATCCACCTTCTCCCCCATCTTCTCCAGCTTAAGTAAGTCTGAATTATCTGAAGAGAGAGAGTCACTTTCAGTACTGTCCTTGTTTTTCCTGGTACCTCTCTGGTAGATTCCAGGTTTTAAAAACACGGTATCAACCTTAGTATACCTTCCCACCTGGACTATATGTTTGGCCAGGTTTTCCTCATTCAGATCCGTAAGGCTGTCTATAGCAAGCTTCAAGTCATCTTTCACCAGGGTTATCTGATGCTTAAACTGATTCTCATCTGTTCTATCCAGGTCGAAGCCACTCAGGTTAAATTTGTAATAGAGAGAATCAAAATAGGTTCTTCCATGTCTGTAGGTATCCGGCTTTCCTGACTCTGGTCTATAGTCTTCATGCCTGGAACCTGAGTAGAGGACCATCTTCATGATTTGTCCGCCGCCCTCCATAGAGGTAGTGGCAGAATCTGCCATCATGATGTTGACATTGCCTCTGTTTTCTGTATGATCATAGATCATCACGTCATACAGCCTTCCATTATCCAGGTTCTTGTCAGAGACACGGATGATATAGCCATCTATGTCCGAATAGAAGTATCCTGGCTTTATGGCTACATCCGGCTTCTTTCTTTGGACATCATACAATAGACTAAAGAATTTCAGATTGGCTCGGGGAATCAGGTCAAAGGAAAACCAGAGAGAAATACCCGTCAACATAAGGGCTAGTAATATCAGGGGTCTCATGGTTTTGAAAATGCTGATCCCTCCAGATTTGATAGCAGCCAGCTCATAATGTTCTCCCATACTTCCGTAGGTCATGAGGGCTCCTGCAAGTATGGCCACAGGCATGGCAGTGATGGCCAGTCTGCCCGCAGCAAAGATAAATAACTGCAGTATGACACCCCCTCCTAGGCCTTTCCCAAAGATCTCATTCATGTAGAGAGACATAAACTGCATGACCAGGATGAACAGAATAATCGCAAAACTCATCAGGAAAGGTCCTGCATAAGCTTTGAGAATCAGCACATCTAATTTTCTAGGTTTCCACATATGCTAAAGTACCCTATTCGCTCCCTTTCGTTGGTTCTAGGCTGTAGGCTTAATGCCCGCCAGCAAATATAATATGGCCATTCTCACAGCCACTCCATTTTCTACCTGTTTCAGAATGATAGCCTGATCTGAATCAGCCACCTCGCTTGTGATTTCCACACCTCTATTAATGGGCCCGGGATGCAAGACCACCAGCTTCTTATTGAGAGAATCCAGCATCTCTAGATTTAACCCATACATCATAGAATATTCCCGTATGCTTGGAAAATAACGGATATTTTGTCTCTCCAGTTGTATACGGAGCATATTGGCAGCATCACACCATTCCAGGGTTTTTCTCAGGTCATATGAGACCCTTACTCCTAAACTTTCCATATGCTTAGGGATTAAGGTAGGCGGACCACAAACCTCCACCTCCGCTCCTAATTTCTTTAGGGCGAATATATTTGAGAGCGCCACTCTGGAGTGGAGGATATCTCCTACGATGGCTACCTTAAGTCCCTTAAATTCTCCAAATGCCTGTTGGAGAGAGAAGCAGTCCAGCAGGGCCTGAGTAGGATGCTCATGCGTACCATCTCCG
>JBCDBC010000560.1:0-4483 GCA_039184535.1 Bacteroidota bacterium
CTCTAATCATGAAGAATACTCTCAAAAAAATAGGCCAATATGCCCTCCAACTTCTTATTGTCACCTTTGGTGTATATCTGGGGACCTATGTAAATGAAGAAAGAGGGCGTCGGAAAATGCAAAAAGAGGTGAATTTATCCGTCAATCTCATCTTAGAAGAGCTGGAATCGAATAAGGAGATTCTGGAAAAAACCATTTCTTATCACCAGGAGCTGAAGAAAAATCTAGCTCCCCATATGTCTTCCATGAAAGATGGAGATGCTATGAAGCCCTACTTTTTCAATGAGGCGTTTAAGTTTCAGAAAATAGAAGGATGGAAGGGAATAAACGTAATTAGGCTGGAAGACCTGGCTTTTGAAGGGGCCAAAATCAATGGGATCACTCAGCATATGGATGTGGAGCGCTTGTCGATTATATCCGGGGTATATAAGGGGCAGAAGGTAACTCATGAGTTAAGTAATTCTGTTCTCCAGCAGTTGATGAATATGGATTCAGATACAAAAACCATAGATGCCATGATCATGTTACAAAAGCTAACAACAGATGTGCTGGAGAATGAAAAGGGTTTGCTTAGGATGACCTCAGAATCAATCGAAAAAATCAAGGAACTGAAATGAGAATAATCTTTTCTAAATTCTCCGTAGCTTTCTGTTAATAGAAACTTCCTACGTCAACCACCATGAAAACCTCACTCTTCCTTCTATTGGGCCTATGCTTGCTATTTGCTTGCACCCCCCAAACTACTACTGATTCTCAAACGGAAGCCTCATACTACGAGCAATCCTTCGAAGCGGTAACCCTTCTGGGAGATAGCTTATTCAGTGTAGAAGCTCCTTCTGAGGGTGCCTTAGAGAAATTTGAAACTGCGAAGGCTGAGTATGAACAACAGCTGGATGATCCTATGGCGCTGATCTGGTATGGCCGCAGAGCGGGCTACCTGGGAAAATATAATGATGCCATAGCCATATTCCGTGAGGGTGTAAAAAAGCATCCGGAAGATGCTCGTATGTATAGGCATAGGGGACATAGATACATAAGTACCCGGCAGTATGATAAAGCCATAGCAGACTTTGAGAAAGCGGCAGAACTGGTAGAAGGAAAGGAAGACATGACTGAACCTGATGGCCTCCCCAATGATAGGGGAATTCCTATTTCTAGTCTTCATGGGAATATCTGGTATCATTTGGCATTGGCACACTACCTTAAGCATGATTGGGAAGCTGCCGAAGAGGCTTATAAATCCCGTTATGAAACCCACCATAATGATGATAACATCGTATCGGCTACCCACTGGTATTACATGACCCTTAGAAGAATGGGGATGGCGGAAGAAGCAGAGGCCTTACTTGAGCCTGTAAATGCTGAATTGGACATCATTGAGAATTTTGTGTATCTCAATACTTGCCTCTTTTACAAAGGTCAAATGACGGAAGACGAACTCCTGGCCGCTGGAACAGAAGAATATCCCGGTGATGTAAATCTCTATGCCTTAGGAAACTGGTATCTCTATGAAAAGCAGGACACGGCTGCTGCCCAAAAATATTGGGAGAGAGTTGTGGCGGAAGGAAGCATGGCTTCCTTTGCTTATTTAGCTGCAGAGGCAGAACTGGCAGCCATGAAGTAATCAGGGTTTGAGAATGACTTTTCCCTTAGCGCGTTTGGTTTCTATATAGGCCTGGGCATCTCCTATTTGTTCCAGGGGAAATATCTTGTCTGTAACAGGTTTAATGTTATACTGAAGGATGTGCTCTGCCAGCCATTTTAAGTCCCGCCTATTGGATCTGACCACTACCAGCTTTGCTTTTTTCTTTCTGAGAGGATTGAACAGTTGTTCCTTGATGATTTCCGCATTGGGAATAGTGCTCACGTAAAATCCTTTTGGAGAAAGAAGATGGGATACCTTTTTGAAGCTGTAGTTCCCGAATACATCAAAGAAAACATCGTATTTCTCTGGTAGGTCAGGGACCTGAATTTCCTGATACGATAGGGGGGTATCTGCTCCCAGGGAAGAGCAGAACGCCTGATTTTTGGTGCTGGAGACAGTGGTAACCTTCCCTCCTAAAGCCTTAGCTATCTGTATAGCCAAGGTACCTACCCCGCCTGAAGCGCCATTTATGAGGATCTGTTGTCCGCTTTTCAGTTTCCCTTGATCTCGTATCCCTTGCAGAGCTGTTTGGGCAGCCAGGGGAACCCCCGCTGCGTCCTCAAAGGAGATGTTTTCTGGCTTCTGGTAAAGCTCATGTTTATTCACATTGATGTATTCCGCACAGCATCTACCGTTCCACCCATTCACCATACCAAAGACTTCACTACCTTCAGAAAAGGTACTACCATTGGCATTCTCTATTCTCCCAGAAAAATCAAAGCCTATGGATTGGGGGAACTTTTTTCCTGTAAACTGTTTGAACTTCCCTTTTCTCACCAGAATATCCTTTGGATTTAAGGCAGCAGCTTCCACACGAACCAGAACTTCATCCTGAGAAAGGGTAGGTATTTCTGATTCTATGATCTTCAGGACCTCAGTATTCCCATATGTTTCGAAGATGGCTTTTTTCATAGCGAGTAGTTAGGATATTGGAAGCAATGCGTGCATCCTAATTTAAAGTAAACCAAAAACAGATTAATTGCTACTTTTTAATCCTTACTCTTTGGCGGAAAATAGCTTAATTCAAGCTATGGAGTCGCTAAATTTAATACAATTAGTAGGATGTCTGCTACTAATGCTGGCCGCCTGCCAACCTACTTCCACTTCCCAAATGGCTACCTCAGAAGAAAAGGAAGCTATTCAGGAGATTCTGGTAATTGAGGAAGAAATTACCCGAGAAGATTCTATCTTAATAAACCACTATATCTGCTTCACAAACGATAGTGGTAGTACTGGTAGGATCATGATTTCTTTTACAGAAGAGGAAAAAGCGTTGGAAGTAAAGTATGAAGGTCAGACCTCTTCCATAAAGCTTGAACTTGAGAGAGAAGTGATCCATGAGGATGGGCTCGTCCCTTCTGTAGATTCTTATTACCAGGAGCTCTATGAAGGAAAGGTAAACGGGCAGTATAAACTCACCCACTCCGGAAACTGGGATTACGTGACTTACACAAGGGGAAGAGACGGGAAGAAATTTACCTTCACCATAGACCATGATGCAAATCCCTACGGTTCTTCTCCCTGCTTTTAAGTCTATCAGGTCTTTCTCCACTTATTGATCATGTCCTGAAGGAACTTGGGCTTGATGGGTTTAGCCAGATAGTCATTCATGCCAGCATCCAGACAAGCCTCTCTGTCTTCAGGTAAAGCATTGGCCGTCATAGCAATAATGGGTAGTGAATCAGAGGCTTTACTTTTTCGGATGAAACGCGTAGCTGTCAGGCCATCCATGATAGGCATCTGCACATCCATAAACACCAAATCATAGCCCTGCTCACTCAGTTTCTTAACAGCTTCCTCACCGTTATTCGCCAGGTCTACCGTGTATCCCAGACTGTCAAACATGCGCTTGGCTATTTTCTGATTAACCAGATTATCCTCTACCAGCAAAATGGAAAGAGAAGCAGCTTGTGTCTGCTGAGTGGAGGCAGGTGTAACCTTGACCTCTGTTTGAATGGGAATCCCTAAAAGAGAATGAATGCATCTGATTAGCTGCCTTTGGCGAAAAGGTTTCAGAATTACTTTGTCTACCAACTCTGCCGAAACATTGGCATTTTCCGTAGAACTCAGCATAAGGATTGGAAGATGGGGATGCTGTGATTTACAGCTTTGGCAGAAAACAAAGACATCAGACTTCTCATATGATGAATGGGTAATGATAAGAGAGAATTCGTTATCCTTTAGTCTTTGAAGAACTTCTTCAGCTTGGAAAACCACTTCTGAGGTTATACCAATTGTCTCTAGCTGCTTGGAAAGTATTTCTGCCCTTAACGCATGATCATCGAGGATAAGAATTTGTATATCTGTTTCCCTATCCTTAGTCAGAGGTTTTATCTGCTCAGCTATGTTAGCCACTGGGGCTATGACTGTGAAGAAGAACTTAGACCCAACGCCCTCCTGCGTTTCCACCCATATCTTTCCCCCCATGAGTTCTATTAACCGTTTCGAAATAGACAGTCCCAGGCCTGTACCTCCATACTTTCTGGTGGTGGAAGTATCTGCCTGATTAAAGGCTTGAAATAGCTGGTCTATCTTGTCTTGTGGAATGCCTATTCCTGTATCCTCTACCATAAACTGCCAGCCATACTGACCCTCTGGTACTTGGATGGATGTTACCTTTACATATACTCTTCCTCTATCTGTAAACTTTATGGCATTACTGACCAAATTAATTAGGACCTGTTTGACTCGTACTACATCTCCTATGATGCCTTTCTGGGTATTTTCCTCTATCTGATAAAGTAAGTCTAGTTGTTTCTCTCTGTTACGTAACCCAAACAAGTCGAACACATCTTCTATACAGGATTGGATAGAAAAAGGCGCTTGTTCCAGTTCCAG
>JBCDBC010000561.1:0-4482 GCA_039184535.1 Bacteroidota bacterium
GAATCACTATAAGTGGGTACATGCTGCGAAATTAATGGATTGCCATTCCATTAGAGTAAATGCTTTTGGGGCAAAGAAAGAGGAAAAGTTCCGACCTGCTTTAGTAGAAAGTATGGGAAGACTAGCCAGCTATGCTGCTAAGGAAAATATCAATGTGGTGATAGAGAACCATGGCCTCTTTAGCTCTAATGCGAAACTCATAGCAGAAATTATAGAGGAGGTAGATATGCCTAACTTTGGCTCCTTCCCGGACTTTGGGAACTGGTGTACATCTGCGAAGTGGGGTAGTACCCAAATCCCTTGTGATGAGGCTTATGATGTCTATGAAGGGGTAGCCACTCTTCTCCCTTATGCCAAAGCTGTCAGCGCCAAATCTTACAACTTCACGGAGAATGGAGAGCATCCTTTGATTGACTACAAGAAGATGCTGAAGATCGTTAAGGAATCCTCCTATGACGGATATATAGGGATAGAGTATGAGGGAAGTTCTCACAGCGAGCACCACGGTATTCTAGCTACTAAAGCGCTCATTGAGAAAGTCTGGTCTGAATTAGCTTAGCCATAGAGCATTCTTAGACATATCTGTACGATACAGCTACTTAATTGGGGAGTTGGTAGAATAATGAAGCTTTTCAAACACAGGAGCCTGTGAATAAGCTTATATTAAGTCATGAATACCACAATTACTACCCAACTCTTAAGGCTATTTTTGGGGCTTGTTTGTTTATCATTCCCATTGCAAGGAGTAGCCCAATCTGATTTGACAGCGCCCATGCTTCTTGATAAAGCTACCTTATCGGGTGTAGGGCTTGATACCATCAAACTGAAGAATGAACCCGAAAGGGGGTTCTACCAAAGAAATCTTTACAGGGGAGAAGACCTAAGTGTATATGTAGTTTCCAGCCAGTCATGGGTAGGAAAAATGGATAACTTCTCCATAGACGAGTTCATTTACCTTTATCATGGAAAAGCGTTGGTAAGACCCGAGGAAGGAGGAGAGGCCATCTTTCATACAGGAGACTTCTTCTTTGTGCATAAAGGCTACACTGGAGAATGGGAAATATCAGCCGGTCCTACCAATCACTATGAGTTATCAGTCATTACCACTGCCAGAGCTACCCCTCCGGAAAGTCCTAAACTTCCTGCTCCTATTATGCTGGATAAAGACAAGATTTCGGGGATTGACATCACATTTGATGAAAACGGACTATATGAGGAGATTCTTCAGGAGGGAATAGAACTAACTATTTCTGTTCAAGCCGAAACGCCCAGAACTAAGAAAATAGAGAATGGGACAGAACAACTGATTTGTCTGTTATCAGGTCAACTTACTTTTATGGCAGAAGGAGGTGAGCCTACTAAGTACTATAGTGGAGATTTCATTCTCTTTCCTAAAGGGATTAATGGAGAATGGACCAGTGAGGGGCACGGGCTTGTGAAGTACATCTCTGTTCAGAAAAGCTGATCTACTCCTTCAGTTTGAAGGTGATTTTTAAGTCCACATCGCTCCAGACGAGTCCCTGATGGTAGAAGCCGCAGGCACGTTGAAGGTTATTGAAGGCATCTACCCAGTTAAAGTAAGCCATATCTTCTATCTTTCCAGCCAGCGTAAGTTTATATTCCGTATGCTCAGCTATGTGGAAGGGAATTTCCTGTGAGATCAGATTTAAGGCTATGTTTACCAGAACAGTGTCATTTTGAATACTAACTACCTCTCCTTCAATAGTGGGAGCCATATGCTTAAAGAAGTAATTTCTGATATTACTTGTCTTCAAGCTGTCATCCCCTATAGCGGCGGTATTAGTTGGGATTCTAAAAGCTCCATTTTCCAGAAAGGCCAATGGTTCTTCTTCCTGATACTTGCCTATAGAAATGACTTCCAGGCTGTCAAATTTCCCTGTTACGCCAGCTCTATTGAAGGGAAACTTATAGGCAGTCCAGTTAACAAGTATATCTGGCGTTTCTTCAGGTTCGGTGGATATGGGGTTGGTTCCCTCTTGTGCCTCAAGGAAGGTCTTAAAGTCCTTAAAAAGCTGTTTTTCGTCATGGGTTAACTGTATCTCTTCAGCAGGGGGCATGACTTCAAACCCTCGCGCCTCTAGTCTATTAAGGATCTCAGGAAGATTTCTGGACAGTTTCTCAAAGCTATCAAACTTGGACTCTCCACTGGTATGGTGGTTATGGCAGTTAAGGCACTTCGTAGAGACTACAGACTGTAAAGAGGCTTGATAGAACTCCCTGGCAGGAGCTTCATTATTAATAGTAGGAGAATTTATCTCCTGTTCGTAGGTACAGCCTGATAATAGAAAGCCTAGGATTATTCCAAACAGATATAATTTTTTCATACCTAATACCTGCAGCCCCATAGCTGAGGATGCAGTATTCCCCATAGATATTTCCCTAATCAACTAGACTGTTTATCCCCTTAAACAGCGCTGAAGGAATGATGGATATTTATCAAAAATAATATTACTACTTCCGCAAATATATGGATTGGGTCTCCGCAGGAAAGCCAATATTAATTGAGTGGGTAAAATCCTGGGGCTAGCTGTTAAAAATTGAATATGTTTTCAATTTATCATATAGATGAAGGATAGAATCTAAGGTAAAAGCTACTTCCATGATAAGAAACTTAGGTATAAACAAACCTAAAGAAGCTGGCAGGAAATGGATATCTTACCTCCATTGGAGGTCCTGAAAAATTCAAGCATGAGAGAAGAATTAACAAGTGTGATTGACTTTTATCTGGAGGATTCATTCCCCAGAGAAGATGCCATCCGTTCTGTTGGGCCACATCTAAGTGTGGTCGAAAAGACAAAAGGAACTATTCTGATTGAAGAAGGGAGCTACCACAATTACGCCTATTTTCTTTTGGAGGGAGTAGTAAGGAGCTACTACCTGAAAGAAGGTACAGAAGTAAATATTTGGTTTGCATTTGAGGAAGAAATGCTAGGTTCTCTTCAAAATTATGTAGGGAAACCTTCCAACTTAAGCGTTGAACTGTTGGAAGACTGTACATTTATCAGCCTTCAGCTGGATTCTTTACGGGAAGCGGCAAAAAGCGACTTAATTCTAAACGTTTTCATCAGGAAGATCATAGAAGAATACGCAGAGTTTTTGGAAGAAAGGCTCTTTGGATATCAGCATATGTCTAGTATGGATAGGTATAACCACTTACTTGAAACGGATAAAAAGGTATTGGAAAGAGTGTCTCTTACCCATGTGGCATCTTATCTTGGGATGAGCAGAGAAACCCTAAGTAGGCTGAGAGGTAAACGTACTTTGTGACATCCGTCAAAAGAATTTAGCTTCCTTAACTTTTGATTTGTACAAAAGCAATTATGATGAAGCAGCTGTCTTTTTGTTTTATTCTTCTGTTATATACTACCATTCTATTCAGTCAGGATGAAAAGCCTCCGACCTACTTAACTATTGGATATCTCGGGAATGTAGCAATACATCCGGGCGGTAAAGTAGGACTCCAACTTCCCCTTAAGCCAGTGAAACTATTTTCAGACGAAAACACAAGTCATACACTTGTAATAAGCCCACAGGCAGCTACCTATTTCCGCGGGAGACGTGAGTATGCTTTATTCTTTCAGAATGAAGTAGGAATACTAAGGAAAAAAGAAGGACGAAATGTAAGTCATATACTGGGAGTAGGATTAGGCTACCTGGGAGAATCTATCTTACTATCAGAGTCCGTTTCTTTAGGCACAGGAGAAATTACGGGTAGTGATAGAGAATGGAAGCATTTTTTCCTCCCCACACTTAACTACGAAATAGGTAGTAATCTGGGTGATTCTCTTAGATGGTATGTGAAGGCCATCTCAGGTCCCAAACTAGGTGAGGGAAGATGGGAAGTAGCCTTATTTGTGGAAGCAGGAGTAAAATTGAGTTTGAAAAGTTCTAATCGGTAAAGATGACAAGAAAAGAATTTCTTAGGTTAAGCGCCTTATTAGGAATAGGTTCACCAGTCCTTTCACAAATGTTGACGGGATGTGCCACCAAAGACGAAATCATAAATCCCTCTTTCCAGACAAATTTTTCGGGTAAAGTCATCATTGTAGGAGCCGGAGCCGCTGGACTTACTGCTGGCTATATACTGAGCAGGTACAATGTAGCTTTTGAAATTCTGGAAGCTGCCCCTGTGTATGGAGGGAGGATAAAAAAAATAAGAGGATTTGCAGACTTCCCTATAGATCTGGGGGCAGAATGGATCCACACACATCCTTCTATCTTGGCAGAAATCATTAATGATGAAACTGTAAATGCAGAGGTAGACATCATTAACTATACTCCTGAGACCATCCACATCTGGAAGAACGGAGAACTGAAAAAGCGGAATTTCTTCGCCAATTTTTATGGGGAGCATAAGTTTAAGAATTCTGGCTGGTTTGATTTCTTTGAGCAGTATATAGTGCCATCAGCCGAATAATCAATCTCATTCACGGGGCTGTTCAGCCGGATATTATTCCCGAC
>JBCDBC010000562.1:0-4477 GCA_039184535.1 Bacteroidota bacterium
TCCTAATGTGTGCCAGCTCGTGTAATACCAGCACCTCTACCTGCTTAGGATTCATTCCTGTACACAGGCTTAGGGGTACTAATACCACCGGTTTGAGCAGGTAAAAAGTCACAGGTTCCTGCAGCTTCTCAGTTAGCAGAAACTGGACATTCTTAAATACGCCCATCTTGGCAGTCATTTCCTCAAAGACTGATTTCCACTTGGCATCAGGTAGCATCACATCCCTGGTTTTCAATCTGTAGAGATAGAAGAATCCCAACAAGGTGTACATGGACATGATTAACACACCTATATACCACCCTAGCGTGATCAGCGGCAAATAAGGTCCTACTTTCGCAGTAAGGGCACCTCTGTCAAATATGCTCATCCAGGAGGTAGTGGATTCCTGGATAGGTAGCACTCCCTCTTCTCCTGAATTGGCTTCCAGAATGGGGGCGTTTACTTCTCCCGCTTGCAACCCACTGTTTCCTACTATCATTTCATGAGAATGTGCATGCTTAGCCAGTTTGTATTCTGACTTCCAGGTTTGCCCTGCCCACATTACTCCTACCCCCAATGAGGCCAGTAACAGTATGTACCTCAGATTAGGGAGGTTTCTTGGAATGAGGACCAGTAAGAGACGAGCGACAAGTGAGATCAAAGTGAACTGCCAAATGCTATGAATGAGCGCCCACCCTAATGCCTGTCCGTAAGGGACTGATGTTAACCACTGTAAACTATCCATCGGGATTCTGTTTTTTATTCTCCAACCATTGTTGTAAAGTATCCAGTTCTTCGGAAGAGACTTCTTCCTGCCCAAGTGCGTGCATCATGAGCTTCATGGCTGACCCTTTATAGGCAGTCTTCAGTAACCTCTGCACAAGGTTTTGCTGAATCTGTTCCTCTTTAGGTACTGCCCTGTACAAATGAGACTTCCCCTCCTTAATCCGTTCTACCAGCTTCTTTTTGGTCATTCGCTGGAGAACTGTCAAAACGGTGGTATAGCCTACTTCTCGTTGTTCACAAATCTTTTCATGAACAAGACGCACACTGGCAGGCTGGTTTTCCCACAGGATTTGGAGAATTTCCAACTCTGCATCTGATGGCTGAAATGTTTGTACTTCTTCCATAATCGGTGAATCAATTTCCGCTCTGCAGAAGCGAAATACACAGGATGATCATCTTAACAACAGCAATATATACGACAACTGTAGTAGATCCAAATTTTTCTACTACAAATGTCGTAAGTAAGAGAAATTTCTTACTGAACCCTCTGGATTACTCCTTAAAGACTGGAAAATGAGTAATGAATCATGCAAAGCCG
The DNA here is from genome assembly GCA_039184535.1 of Bacteroidota bacterium. Taxonomy (GTDB): domain Bacteria; phylum Bacteroidota; class Bacteroidia; order J057; family J057; genus JBCBKZ01. Next base: position 1,304 of record JBCDBC010000562.1, read on the forward strand.
GGAAGGCGCAAAGAAAGAGGGTTGAGAAAAACTATTCTTTTCTAGTCAACCATCCGAGTACATTCAGGATAAAGTCCTCATTTTGGGTAGCGTAGGGATTATTAAAGCCCATTTTTCGGGTTCCTCTGGAGATCTGGGCTGTGAACATGGCCGCTTCTGTAAAGAATGCTGCCCTACCCTCACCAAATTCGAGTATTCCTCCAAATAAAAACTCATCTACAGGCTTAACCACGGTTAGGCTATCAAACTCCCATGCTTCTTCGGGTAATAATACAGTTTGGTCTGACTGAAAGTGTGCAATGGGTATGGAATTCTCAGGCAGTTTAAGCGCAGAACCGGTAAAAGCTACCAAGGAGTCTATGTCTTCTGTCACCGGAGAATCCAGTAGTGTTCCATTACTTTTGGTGTAGACTTCAGGAGGCCAGGTACTCTCCTCTTTCATCACAAAGCAGTCTTCATACTCCACTCCAAAGGCTTTGCCCAGGTCTATGGCAGCCCCTCCAAAAGGCATATGATCTGCGATCAGTAGCAAGGCTCCACCTTCTTCTACCCATTTAACCACAAGGGCAATTTCCTCTTCTGAAAAGGCACTGAAAATAGGGCGTTTCCATGCTCCCTCATTATCAGGATGAATAGGATTAGAAATGACCAGTATGTCAATCTTGGCTAATTCTTCCTCAGAAAACCGGGGAACTGATATGGCCTGATACCCATCTGCTGTGGCCAACCTCCCAAAAGCAGCAAATCTCCCCTCCAACGTATGGAAATTAGCGTGGCCCTTATCTATGCCTACTACGGGACCTTCTCCTACATCATAAGTAGGATTCGATACCTCTATCAGGATTTCCTGGTCAGCTACCTGCTGACTAAAGGCAGACAGACATAGGAAGTATAGAAATAGGATGGGGAGTATCTGTTGGGTTCTCATAGGGACATAGGTATAGTGGTGTTATCTCAATAAGGAGAATTCCCTTCATAAATCCATTTCTCAGGTCGAAAATATCTTCTATGTCTTAAGCCGTACAGAACAGGCGGGAAGAGCAAAAAAATGATAACTTGGGGTCCTAAGGTCAAATTCTTTATCTCACTTTTGCTTTGAATACTCCTTCTTCTCCTCAAAAATGGTATGAGCGTATCCCACATGCCGTTACCATTCTATTTGGGATCATCATTCTGGTTACCATCATGACCTGGCTCATTCCTGCAGGAAGCTATGAGCGAGAGTTGGTAGATGGAAGAAACAGGGTGATTCCCGGCTCCTATCATGAATTGCCCTCTTCTCCCATAGGCTTTCTGGACATGTTTGTTGCCATCCCGCTAGGCTTCAGGGCGGCAGTTGATATCATTTTTATCGTGCTATCTGGAGGGATTATGTTTGGGCTGATGGAGAAATCAAGAGCAGTAGAAAACAGCGTAGGCTCCCTGGTGAAGTTAATGGGGCCAGAGAAGAAATATCTACTGGTGGTGATCATGACCTTTGTGTTTGGATTCCTAGGAGTAGCAGTTGGATATGAGAATAACATAGCCATGGTCCCTATAGCTGCTGTATTAAGTTTGGCCATAGGAGGCGACCTCATACTGGCTGCGGGCATATCTGTTGGGGCCATGACAGTGGGCTTTGGCCTTTCTCCCATCAATCCCTACACAGTGGGTACAGGCCATAAGCTGGCGGAACTCCCTCTGTATTCAGGGCTCTACCTGCGGTCCATTCTATGCTTTATAGGCCTTAGTATGATGGCCTGGGTAAATGTACGCTACCTGAAAAAGATCATAGCTGACCCAAGCAAAAGTCTAGGTAAAGGGCTGGATGAAGAAGGAATGAACCTCTCCAAACCCATAGATTCTTACTCAATGACCCCACAGAACTGGGGCGTACTCCTCATCTTCCTGACGGGAATCGCGGTTATCCTATACGGAGTTAAGCAATATTCCTGGCATATAGTAGAGCTATCTGCCATTTTCCTCATAGTAGGAATAGCTTCGGGTCTCATCTCTGGCATGAACGCCAACAAGATTAGTGAAACTGTGCTGGAAGGAATTAGCAAAGCTGCTCCCGGTGCTTTTATGGTAGGCTATGCTACTACCATAAAGGTACTGATGGAAAAAGGGCTCATAGCAGATACCATCTCAAATACCCTTGCCCAGATGTTGGAGGGGCTTCCCCTCTATGCCGCTGCCATCAGCATGTCATTATCTCAATGTGTCATCAATCTGTTTATCCCCTCAGGTAGTGGGCAGGCTCTGGCTACCCTTCCTGTAATGCTACCACTGGGAGAGGTGCTTGGTCTCACCCGCCAAACCACTATCCTCGCCTTCCAGATTGGAGACGGGGTAACTAACCTCATCAACCCTACCCTGGGTGGCCTCATAGCTATGCTAGCCTTGTGTAGAGTTCCATTAGACAGGTGGCTGAGATTCATCTTCCCGCTCATGCTGATGACACTCGGTATCTCATGGGTGATCCTCATGGTTGCAGTTGCCATAGGTTATAGCTAGTTTCGATGGACTATTCTTACTATGACAGCACAGGACATTCTCACGAAACTCGTTTCTTTCCCAGTCTTCGGAGGCGAAAGTAACCTTAGCATTATCCACTGGATCAGAGACTACATTCAGTCTCATGGCATAGAACCAACTCTAGTTCCTAATGAAGAAGGAACTAAAGCATCCCTCCATTGTAGAATAGGTCCGGCTGTGGATGATGGTGTCATACTTTCCGGACATACAGATGTAGTCCCAGTTGCTGGGCAGGAATGGGATACCGATCCTTTCGTCTTAACAGATAAGGGAGATGGTAAGATATATGGTAGAGGGAGTTGTGATATGAAGGGATTCATTGCCTGCTGTCTGGCAGCTCTTCCTGAGATGATAAAAGCTGACCTAAAACGCCCCATCTATTTCGCTTTCTCCTATGATGAGGAGATCGGATGTTTATCTGCTCCCGAGCTGGTAGAGCACATTAAATCTACCTATACCGAAACACCCAAATTTGCCCTCATAGGCGAGCCTTCTCTCCTCCAGCCCATAGTGGGTCAGAAAGGGATCACGGTATATCATACACATGTAAATGGCTCTGCGGGTCATAGCAGCCGAATCCGTCAGGAAGTAAGTGCTATTCACGAGTCAGCCCGACTTATTCTTTGGATAGAGAATAAAATGAATGAGCTGGTGGAA
>JBCDBC010000563.1:0-4477 GCA_039184535.1 Bacteroidota bacterium
GCTTTCTCCAGTCTTTTCAACACGAAGGAAGGCATGTCTACTACGCTGTATTGGTCATATACAGTGATGGTCCCTATCTGAGTTGCGGGGAGGTTAGCTTGCTGGGTTAAGAAACCTACTATGTCTCCTTTTCTGATTTTGTCTCTCTTCCCTCTGGAAAAGTGAAACTTCATCCACTTATCATTGTTGTTCGCAGAGGGGGCTTCAGCACTGGCCTGGATTTCTAGTACGGTAGGTCTGATACTGATGAGCTCGTGGTGATTTAGCAGAAAATACTGCTCCATTTCACTGGAAACCAGGTTGTATACCTCACCACTTTTTCCTGCTCTTCCTGTTCTTCCCACTCTGTGAAGGTAGTAGTCAAACTCTTCAGGTATGGAGAGATTAATAACGGCGGGTAAGTCTGCTATATCCAGTCCCCTGGCTGCCAGGTCTGAGGCGACCAAGTAGTCTATATGTCCTTGTTGGAAACGGGAGAGGATATTTTTCCGTTCTACCTGATCCATGGATCCAAAATAAGATTCTGCTTTAAGGCCCTGGTTACGCAAGTATCCCGTAACTGCGTAGATCTCTTCTCGCTTTCCACAGAAGATGAGCGCCTGAGGGATTTCTTTTATGCTTATGAGAGAAGACAGGTAGGGCTCTCTTTTTCCTTCTTCTACCATGGTAAGGTAGAAATTGATATTCCTCAACATCTGTTTAGGACTCAGTCGGATGGTTTTGATGGGAGAAATCCTTTCCCGTATCAGTTCTTCACTATCTCTGGAAATGGTAGCAGAGAAGAAACCATACTGAGCAGTGGAACGGATGTGCATTCTCAGGAGATCATAGTCTCTCTGAAAGCCCGTCTCTAGCAGCTTATCTCCTTCATCTATGATGAGGAACTTGATGTCTCTCCAGAGATAATCCCATTGATAATGGGCCATCACATCTCTTAGTCTTCCGGGAACCGCTACCAGAATATGGGGCTCCTTTTTGATGGTCTGGAAGCTCTCCTGTACAGGCACACCTCCCACCAGCAGCGCTACCTTCAGCATATCTCCTTCAAAGAAGGATTCCAGGGCAGCTGACACCTGAAAGGCCAATTCTCTGGAAGGAACCAGAATAAGGGCTTGTGTCTTTCTTTTATAGAGATCTATCTTACTGATGAGGGGAAGTCCATATGCTGCAGTCTTACCTGTACCCGTAGGTGCTTCCACTATGAGGTTATACCCTTGCAGAAATTGGGTAAGAACTCTCTCCTGTACCTCCGTAGGGCGCTTATATCCTAGCTTAGGCAGGACGGAAAGCACTCTGTCATGCAAATCATACTTTTGGAAACCCTTCTTAGGAGCTGGCATATACCTCTAACTTAATTTGGCCTACAAAACTACAAGCTTTTTATCCCTGGAACCAGTTTCTGACCTACTGAATGCTAATTGAATCAGTATATTTGATCCAAAATCAGATGTTTAGATGAAAAAAGCGGAGTACTGGATCAGTAGATTAGGCCTGGAACCCCATCCTGAAGGAGGTTACTTCAGACAGGTTTATAAGGCATCAGAAGAAATAACAGAGGGTTTGCCGGAAAGATATACCGGGCCCAGAGCTTATTCTACCAGTATTTATTTCCTGCTGACGGAAGATAATTTTTCTTCTTTTCACAGGCTTCAGTCTGATGAAATCTGGCATTTCTACTATGGTTCTTCCATCAGAATCCACCTCATCAGTCCGGAGGGGAACTACACACATGTAGATGTTGGCCAGAATATGGAGAAAGGGCAGTACTTCCAGGGACTCATTCCCAATAACCACTGGTTTGCAGCAGAGATATTGGAGAAAAAATATGGCTTGGTAGGCTGTACAGTAGCGCCGGGTTTTTCTTTCGAAGACTTTGAATTGGCGGAGAGAGCTAACCTCATTCAACTATTCCCCCAACATGAAGCTCTGATTACCCGCTTTACCCGTTCTTAACTCAACTTAGTTTTTAGAGAATATCATCCTCTAAGAGACTGTTTAAAAAACTTATGAAGAAAAGAAAAGGGAACCAGTTAGTGGGTTAATTTTAAGGACTTCAACCCCCTTAAGATTATGTATCCCAGTGATCTAACTGATTCCGAATGGAAATTTATCGAAAAGCATCTAGATGAAAAAATGCTGTTAAGGAAGCGTAAATACAGCCTACTTCTCATTTTCAATGCGATCTTTTATCAACTGAAGTCTGGTTGTCAGTGGCGGATGCTCCCAAATGACTTACCCCCTTGGCAGTTGGTCTATTACTATTTTATGAAATGGAGTAGAGAAGGACTGATTGAACAGCTTCATGAAGCCTTACGGGAGGAAGTTCGTAAACAGGTAGGCCGGAATCCAAGTCCCAGTGCTGGATCGATTGATTCTCAGTCTGTCAAAACTAGTCGAAAGGGAGGTCTAAGAGGCATAGATGGAGGTAAAAAAGTCAAAGGGCGAAAACGACATCTAGTGGTTGATACCCTGGGACTCTTACTTGCTGTCAAGGTTCATCCAGCCAATATACACGACAGTAAAGCAGCTTTTGAGGTATTGGAAAGATTGAGAGGTAGATTTCCAAGGCTCAGAAAAATATGGACTGATGGAGCCTATCAGGGCCCATTAGTAGAAAAGGTCAAACGGCTCTTGGGATGGACCCTTGAGATTGTCCAAAGAAACCGACCTTGGGAAGGCTTCAAGCCACTGGCGAAAAGATGGGTAGTCGAAAGAACCTTTGCTTGGTTTGAATCCTACAGAAGATTGGCCAAAGACTTTGAATTCCTCCCTCAAACATCAGAAACCATGATTACACTGGCTATGACTAGGCTTATGCTTAAAAGAATCAAATAGTTTTTAAACAGTTTCTAAGTTTTTCTTTGGAGAAGCTTAACCTTAGCTTTTGGTTATCTAATCCAGAAAGAAGTCTTCTTTTTGAGCCAAGATGAAGTTGTGTCTGTACTGCTGAATCTGCTCATAGCTATTCTCCAGCCAGAATAAACGCATATCCTGAGCTGAGACGTCTTCCTCTTCATAGAGCTTTATCAGGTACTCACTCATATAGCGGAATCCCCAATAATGGTAGGTGTCTATGGCATCTGTCAGAATTATTCTGGAGATATTCAGTTCTTCAGGATTCTCAGTATGGGTGTGAAGAAGATGCTCAGTGAAGAGGGTGCTATACACTCTTCTTTGGGGGGCAGTGAACATTTCATATCCCTGATCGCCAGCTCCATTTATGGTAGAATGTTTCCCATTTCGCACCCGAAGTTCTTCCAGCTTATAGAAGAGCCTTCTTTCCAATTCTTCAGGACTGGAATCTTCCAGCATAGCTGGGGTAATAGAAGGAGTGGTAATTCCTAAATCCAGTTTTTCGCGCGTTTGAACAAGGAGCTGCGATTGGGCTGTAAAGATCCGCTGGTGAAGGGCATCTTTTAACAGTTTCCTTCTTTTTGGGTCCATGATTTGGTTGGTGCTACCAGCTTTCCTGATCAGATAGGTATGAATAAATGTCCCAAAATTTCAGGTTTCTGCCTGGCACGTCGGTATTTGATAAAATGATAACTGTTTTTTCCTTGTCTACATCTCTGATGAAACATGTCCTAAATCCTCTCCACCAGCCAAAATGATAGGACAGATAAGAATTGTCCTGCTTTTTTAGCCTCCACCCTAGACCATAGTTGTTTCTTCTCCACAACTCACTCTCAGGACTAAGGGCTTCTTCCACGATCTCGGGCTTCAACAGTTTTCCTGAATACAAGGCCTGATCAAACTTATAAAGATCTAACGCGCTGGCATACATGCCTTTATCTCCCACAACACCATCTATATAATCATTCGCCGCTTTCCAGTGTCTCCTTCCCCACCCTTTGTGCCCGATAACTTCATTTGGGATTTCAGGGTCATCTTTCCTGCTGTAAATCAGCGCGTTCTCCATTTCGAGCGGTTCAAATATTCGCTCTTCCATAAAGTCTGCAAATTTCTTACCACTTATTTCTTCAACAAGTGAGGCAAGAAAGACATAGTTGGTATTGTTGTAATTAAATCGCCTACCGGGCTTGAAGAAAGTAATAGGCTTATACCGCTTATATTGATAGACAACATTGGAGTTGTACATGGGTTCCTTCCATTTTTTCCATCTCTTAGCCGCTACTGCCATATACCTGCACATACCTGATCTATGGGACAAAAGATGCCTAACCGTCATCTTCTTGTAGGGGAATCCCTTCAGGTAAGTCCTTACCTCTTCATCCAGGTCTATTTTCCCATCCTGGTACAGTAGCAAAACCGCCGTAGCGGTAAATACCTTAGATACAGAAGCCAGTTGGAAAGCGCTATTCATGCTAAGGGTATCCTGAGATCTGAGGTTAGCATACCCGTAGGCTCCCTGATGAAGGATTTTTCCTTTTTCAGCTACAATCACTACCCCATTAAAGTGTTTCTCGTGCTGATAGTAAAAGAATTTACCAGGAAGTTTTTGTTTTTTCAGCCTGAA
>JBCDBC010000564.1:0-4472 GCA_039184535.1 Bacteroidota bacterium
GCTCATAACATTCCCATTATGACCCACTGTGTTCGGGGGACTATTCATTACAGAGGAAAGAAAGAAAAGCATTGGAATGAACACCCCATCTTTGCTGTCCAAGGTGATCCTGAAAAGAATATCTTATTGACAGAATTCTCCAACTTTGATTTTACTGCCAATTTTACTCATCCCCTAAACTATGAATGCTTGCTGGATGAGAAGCTATTCCATAGGCTCTTCCAGTATTTCAATTCTCCTTACTACCCATATAAGGAACGAGATGCCAGCCTAATTCAGGAGGTAAACGCCCTCTTTGGGTATGAGGCGGAGAAAAACGCTCCTCCCGCCCTTAAGCTGGATAAGCTAAAGTTCTGTCTGGCACACTTTGGGGGTGAGGATGAATGGCAGAGATACTTTGACAAAGACAGAGGGAGTCTTGACAATAAGTATCTGAATAATCCACTGGCAAAAATCCCCGTGAACAATAGCACCGAAGAAGTCCTCTGGGCTAAAACCAGCTGGTACACAGTAATCCGGAATATGCTCATCAAGTATGAGAATATGTATGCAGATATCAGCTATACCCAGTCAGACAATAGAATCTTCCCCCTTCTGGAGGACATGCTAAAAACAGACCTTTTGAAAGGAAAGATCCTCTTTGGGACTGATTATTATGTAGTCAGACAGCAAGAGTCCGAGAAACAACTTCTCACTGAACTTCAAGCCTACCTGGATGAGGAAGAATTCAAGATCTTAAGCCTGGATAACATTCAAGCCTATCTCCGTAGGACCCATGAATCTAATACTTAAGTACTCACTCTCCATCTAGCCATACAGGATGAGTAGTAGATAAGTGGTCCTTGCTGAGGATGTCTTTATATAGCTCAGGTTTACGAGCATTTCTATATCTAAAACCACCAGCTAACCCCAGTTTATCTCTGGTAAGTGTGGTACATACTACCTCATCTCCAAAGCTATTGGCTTCAATGAGCAACTCGCCATAAGGATCCAGTATCATGGCATTGCCATTTTTAAGATGTGCTCCATCATAGCCTATGGGATTTGAGAAGGCGTAATAAACCCCATTGTCATAGGCTCTGGCAGGTAGCCATCTCATCAGCCATCCCCTTCCCTTAGGCCCATCAAACTCCTGTCTAAGGGAAACGGGATCTACTTCTCTATTTTGCCAAAAACGATCATCTACATAGCCCCTTCCCGGCATAGCAGATGGTGTACATCCCGTAACATGAGGTGCAAAGATTAGCTCCGCTCCCATGAGGGTAGTCGCCCTCACATTCTCTATGACATTATTATCATAGCAGATGAGTATACCACATTTCCAGCCTTGCAAATCAAAGACCACATAATCTTCTCCAGGAGATAAGAACTTACTGATGAAGGGATGAATTTTCCTGTATACGGCCTTCACTTCTCCTTTTTCTACACATACATAAGAGTTGTAGTACTTGCCTTCCTTTTTCTCAAGTATACCTGCCAGCAGGGCTATGCCATAAGTTTGAGAAATATCTATTAGTTCCTGGCAGCTTGGCCCATTGGGGATTTCTTCCGCAAGGGCATCCAGTTCATCCTCCCTCAAATCTTTCAGGAAGGTATAGGCTGTGGTACATAGCTCATGAAAACTAAGAACGGTAGCTCCTTTTTCAGAAGCTACCTTAGTAAGCGCCCTCATAACAGAGATGTTATAAGCTTTATTTCCGTCTTTGGGTTCAAATTGTGCTACTGCCAGTTTAAGTGTGTTCATATTTTCAGCCTTTGAGCTGAAAAGGTAAGCAAAATGCATGGCTCAGTCGGGGTAAATTTTTAGTCCTAGAAAGAAGGGGCTAACGGTACCGGTTTTACCCGAAACCCTTGCTGGCGCAACTGAGAAATCAGCCCACATTCATACATGAGATGAGATAATCCCACTGCCACAAAGCAATTCTGTTCTTTCAGCAAAAGAGGCAAATGAGCCATCCATTTGTCATTTCGTTTTTTCCCAAGAATTTCTTCCGTACAGGTTTCATCTAGTTTATAATCCAGATCAAATGAGCGGTACTGATACGCAAATTCACACAGCTTATCTTCCTTAACTTTCCCTCTATGGGCATTCACCCAATGGGTGAGCTTTTTCCGCATATTTTTCCAGTCATTCTTTCCGTAATTCTCCTCTATGCTATTCAACTGCAGGCTATCTGACTCCAGTCCTACGGTAGGCACCTGATTTTTCATGGCCAGATACATCAGGTAACTATCAAAGTGCTTCCATTCATCTTCCGGAAGAACATTCTCACAAAATCCTTGATAGTAGCGCTGGAAGAGGACAAAGTATAGTTCTGTGGCCGTTAGCTTGGGAAGTGGGAGTCTGGTTTCCAGGGCATATTCTTCAAGCCATTTCACCTGCGCCTTGGGGAGATATTTCTGGTAGGACATGTCATTGGGGCGCTCCAGTATGTAGGAGCGCGTTTTAGGTGCATCTACAGACTCAAAAACAGCCATGTCAGCCTCAAGCAGCTTCTGCTTAATCTCTGGCAAAGAGTCTATAAAATGGTTCCCTAATTGATGGTATGTACCTAACAGATAGGAAGTATGTCCATTAGAGGAATGGGTAATTTCCCAGAGAATGGTTTCCTGGGCAAATACGGACATGCGAAGCAACAGGAGTGTTAACAGAGCAAATCTCAACATACGGAATTACACAAGCAATGCTTTCATGAACTACCCGGAGGTGTATGTCATCAAAGTGAATATCAAGGTAGGAGGAATTCCTTCTTTTTCTATTCCAGAATGGAAGTCAATCTTTCTGTGTAAGAAATTTGGTTAAAGCAGTCTGCGGATCCTTTCAATGCGTGTAAGTATGCTTTCGCTAAGCCTGCCTGGCAGCAATACCAAAAGAATAACCGATAATACGAAAACTGCACTTAGCTCAAAACGGTAATTCTCCCATAACCATTCAAGCCTGCTGGGGTTCATCATTTTATTCTCTGAACCAGCCCGAATTACTTCCAGATAGCCATCAGCCCGTATAAAGACTTCCTCACTACTTACGCTTAGTTCAGTGAGGGTTAGTTTTTCCTTAGGCTTTATTCCTAGGTAATCATTACGTCCAAAGCTAAGCTCTCTATATGGATCTTTTTTGGGTTCTTTCAGACTGAGAGATCCTCCTAATAAAGCGCTTACCTCACGGTTATCTTCTGATCTGGTAAAACTGATATCTGATACTTCTACCTCCGTCTCAGTGTAAGTAATGCCCTTGGGCGTATCAAAATAGACATGTTGGATTCCAGTATCAGTGGTAGCTATTACTTCACAGTTCTTATCAGGACAGTAGAATGATAAGGTTTCCTGACCGATGAAGTCATACTCCTCCTCTCCCTGCCTACCCACTAAATAGGTAGTAGCCAGGTGAAGAGAATCTCTATAATTCATTCTGATGGGGAGAGCCTCCGGCAGTTCGTAATCCAGTTGTACCTGTCCACTTTCCTCATCCATGAGTTTGGAGGTAAGAACTTCTATGCTAACGGGTTTCTCTTCCAGCAAGGAAACGCCTTCCATTCTTAGGGTATCCAAATAAGCCGACCCTCCGGGTATATCCGGATGCAGTCGCAGATTTATCCTTTCTTCAGGTAGAGGAATCTTCCCTTCCCCATCTGCTGCATCCCAGTTAAATGCCTGAATGGCCAGCTTGTCAAAGTCCTGCAGCATAACCCCACTGACCACTTTACCTTCAAAAAGATTAAGTTCATTCAGAGAAGTAAATGTCACACGAGAAAGATGGAGTTCCAATTGAGCATACAACTTTTTCTGTGGCATAAAGCCTAGCCAGCCTAAGGCTCCCAGAATCAGTACATATCCCAAAGAGGTAATGATCCAACGGTTCCTCTTCCTGGCATATACCTCCTTAAGTTCTGAACTGATTTCCATCTCTTCTGGGATTTCCTGAATCAGCTCTGTCAGCGCATAGTTGATCTGGTTTCTTTCCAGCTTTTCATCCCTGTCATCTATGATGCCCTTGGAAACAGATTTCTCCAGTCTCTTAAACCTGGCCGATAAAATGATGACCTGCTTATACAAGTCTGGCTGAGAGGCATGAAGGGTTTCCTGAAGAATATTTAAGGCACTGGCGGTGTTTCCTTCAGCCAATAGATTGTTTGTAAAGTTCTTGAGAGAATGAGGCATAGATTATTCTTCAGCAGGGAGATAGAATGAGAATGAGTAGGAGAAATCATCAAAAGAACCCTTCTCTTTCAGGGCTACTTCCAGGGTGTACCATTCAGACTTAGCTTGAAACCATGCTTTAGGCATAACCACGGGAAAAGAGCTTCCTCCTGGTTTTTTACTGACTTTCCCTGTTTTTACTACATTAGAGGTGGTTTTCTCTCTTCCTTTGTACAAACGGAAGTTCCCGCCTGAGATGGACCTACCCAGACGAAACTGGGCTATATAAAAAGGAATTTCTTTAGGATTATCAGAATGAGATACCTCAACTGGTA
>JBCDBC010000565.1:0-4470 GCA_039184535.1 Bacteroidota bacterium
AGCTCATTCCCAGGGTAGGAACTCCATAAGCCTTAATTAATGCTATTTCTGACTGAGGGTCTGGCATGGGTATACCCGTTTTTTCCCATCCTTTATAGAATTTCCTGGCAGGTGCATACTGGAGAATAACGCCGTCCATCTGACCAGAAACTAAGAACTCTGATCCACAAGGACCACTCGGATTTCTTAGGGCTGCCTGACCTTCTACTATGATCACATCCGGCTTCTCATTTACGTAACAGTTATGGATGGCATGCTCAAGTTCTCCAGACACAAAGTCATTCAGAGTATAATCAAAAATGAATCCGTAAACGCCTCCTTGTAACCAACCAGTCTGTCCGGTATATATCATCTGAGCATTAATCCCTTCTTCTCTCAGTTTTTCTACCAAAAATCTGGCAGTGGTACGCTTCCCTATTCCACAGTCCGCCCCCATAACCGCTATTTTTGGGCACTTAACCTCCATGATCTTCCCACTCCAGAAATGTAGGTCTTTTCTGGGTTTAGGTTTTCTCACATCTATCAGGGAGACATTGTGCTTTTCTGCCAAGCTACTCAGCTCTTCCTCATCTGATAAAAACTCGTGTAAGCCACTTACCAGGGAAATACCAGCCTGAATACAGGATTTCATTTCCGGAAACATCTCTCTGGGCAGCTTCCCACCTCCAGTGGCTATTCCCAGGATGGCATAATCAGCCCCACCAGGATGAGCTGCTAAAAAGGATTCCACGGATTCATACACAGGAGTACCGCTATGCTTACCCTCCAAAACCTCCCCGGCATCTTTACCAGCCAGAGGTTCATCTATGACGCCTATTATCTCATATCTATCTGTTCCTCTAACCAGCCCATGAGCTGTTTTTGCGTTCATAGAATCAAATAATCCTCCCGAGAGGATGATTGCTTTTCCGTCCATCAGAAATAGGGTTAGGTGTAATGGTTTGTCAAGAATGTGTTCCAATCCCGATTTATTCTCTTTTTGATAGCCTATGGGATCGAAATGATTGGGTGAAGGTAGGATTTTTTGGCTAATTTGCATGTCCTCTTTTGAGGATTGATTAGCTGATCATTTTCATCTTATTCATTCAAGTCAATCTATTGAAATACAGTTGGTTTTTGTTGGCTTGCTTTCTCCTCTTGCTGGCTTGTTCTGACAAGAAAGAACGTGAGCGTGAGAAAGAGGCAGAACGGCAGCGAATAGAGGCAAGGTTAAACGAGTTTCGAGCAGACTCCCTCCAGAATTATCTGGTATCTCTTTACAGAGACCCTCAGATCCGTTCCCGAATGAACGCCAATGAAAGCTTGCTACCTAACTGGCGCCTATTAAAAGAACCCGGCCACAAGCAAAGTAAAATCAACTCCAACAGAGCTAAAATACGCGCTGACAAATTACAGGATCATATCTCCATGCTATATGCTGATCCGGTCATTCAAAGGAGAATGGGGAGCAGGCAATACCTTATTCTGGACAGAAAGGGATTTTTACTTCCTCCTAAAGGACCTTTGGATACGTCCTATCCTGATCCAAGAAACATCTCATTATTACCTATTCCGCAGTCATGGTTAGATGGAAAAACAGATATTCCTACTTCAGATCAAACAGCTACCCCTGGTTTTAAGTTGGATTTTGGGAGCATCATATTTTGGGAGGCTTTTGAGGACAGCCTCAGAGCCATTAGTGAATTAAAAGACATTAGGGTTTCCGAGGAAGAAGAGCTGGTTCAAGTGAGTTTCGAAGGGAATGATTTGTTCCTACCTCAGTCAGACAGCATGAGCGAAGAAGGGTTCCAGCTTTTATCAGAGTTTTATCATTTGTTGACTCGAATTCCTGGTATACATGAGAAATATACCTTCTCATTAATCAGGGACACTACTTCCAGTATGTCTTTTGCCCTTGGCTATCTGATGAGGGAAAGGTCTAGAAAACTTCAGCTTGCATTTCAGAATAGAGGGATCCTGAATGAGAATGTAACACTATCCACCAGGGTGTTTTCAAATGAAGAAAATGTAAGTGAGAGAAAAATGATTGCACTCATTCAGAGATTTACCGTGAGAATAGAGGCAGAATAGAATTTCCGTCCATAATAAAAGTGGCAGGAAAAAGATACCTCTGATCCATCAGAAATTTTACTACTTTTACAGCTTATGAGTCCCGCTTGGAAGGCAATAGCTACATTTATTATCCGACAAAGGATCCTTTTATTGGTGATATTAGGACTCCTGATTTCCTTGATGTGGTCTCTCAGAGGTACGGAGGTTTCTCATGAGCTGACACAGGTTATTCCCATTGAAGATGAAGAACTAAGCAGTTACCTGGACTTCAAAGAACAATTTGGAGAGGACGGGAATGTCTTGGTAGTAGGAATTGAAGGAGATTTCTTCACCCTTCCCATATTCAACGGTATCTATGACTTAGTAGAGGACCTCAAAGAAGTGGATGGAGTAGAAAATGTAGTAGCCATCACTCACCTTTATAATATTAAGGCAGACAATGAGAATGAGCGGTATGAAGTTTTCCCGGTAGTTCAGGAGAAACCCACCACCCAGGAAGAAGTAGACAGCCTGGCAAATGAAATCAGCTCTCTCCCTTTTTACAAAGGCCTGCTACTGGATGATGATGCTCAAACTACCCTCATAGCCATCTCTATAGTAGATACCTTTCTGAATTCTAAAAGAAAGACAGAAGTGTACGACGGGATTACGGCTCAGACCAATCCCTTCGAAGAGAAATTCGACATCCCCCTTAGATATGCGGGTCTGCCTGCTATCAGGGTAAATGTACATAAGACCATTAAGTGGGAGCTAGCACTATTCCTTTATATAGCCTTAGGAGTATTAGCCATTACCCTCCTGATATTCTTCCGCTCATTTTACATGGTCATCTTCCCTATGCTAGTGGTACTGGGGGTAATCATATGCACCCTGGGGTTGATTGGCATTTTTGACTTTAAGATTACTCTGGTACTTGGGGTCATTCCGGCCTTAATTACGGTTATCACCATCCCGAACTGTGTTTACCTCATCACCAAGTATCACATTGAATACAGACGGACCAAGAATAAGATGAAGTCCCTCATTCAGGTGATTGAGAAAATAGGGATAGTAACCATCATGACTAACACGACTACGGCCGTAGGGCTTGGGGTGTTAGCCTTTACGGATATTCAGCCTTTGAAGGAGTTTGGGATTATTGCTGGGCTGAGCGTGGTTGCGGCCTTCTTCATTTCGCTGATCTTGATCCCCATCGTACTTAGTTTCCTGCCCCCACCTACTGACTTCCAGACAAAACATCTGGATAGAAAGACCCTAGACTTTTCCATTAAAAGCATAGATAAAATTGTCCATTTTCATAAGTGGAAGGTCATTACCGCATCAGTGGTTATAGCCATTATTTCTCTCTATGGGATGAGCAGAATTCTTCCGATAGCTTATATAGTGGATGATATCCCAGAGGACAGCAAAATTCTCACTGATTTGAGGTATATAGAAGAAAACTTTAATGGAGCACTTCCATTTGAAATTCTCATAGATACCAAGAAACCCAGAGGAGTACAGCGCTTATCTACGTTAAAGAAAGTTTACCAGCTTCAGAAGAGGTTGGCAGAAGGAGAATATTACCAGGACAAAATCTCTCGGAGTTTCAGTGCCACAGATTTTGTGATGTTCCTGAGGCAGTCTTTGTTTGGGGGAGATCCTGAAGCCTATGATATCCCTTCCAGAGATGAGTACAACTTTATCAGGTCATTTTTACAAAATACAGAATTGAATACAGATGCAGTAGTCAAGTCTACCCTAACTGATTCTCTCATGCAGAAAACCAGGGTATCTTCCTCCATTAGAGACATAGGTTCTCTGGAGATGGAAGCCTTGATAGACTCTGTTACCAATGACATTGAAGACATATTCGGGACGGATACCTCCAGATATAAAATCAGTATCACTGGAACTACCCCCATTTTCATTAAAGGGAATGAGTATCTGATCAATAATCTGTTGACCAGTCTGGCTATTGCCTTCGTGATCATTGCGATGATTATGGGGCTGCTGTTCCGCTCCTGGAGAATGATTGTCATCAGCCTGATTCCGAATTTTCTGCCACTTATCATGGTGGCTGGAGTGATGGGATTTTTTGGAATTCCCCTAAAGCCTTCTACTGCCTTAGTATTTGGGGTAGCCTTCGGGATCGCGGTGGATGACTCCATTCACTTTTTGGCACGCTACAGGCTCGCTCGTTCCTTGGGGGACACTATTTCACAAGCTATCACAAATTCTTTCCAGGATACAGGGGTGAGTATGATCTATACCTCCATCATCCTCTTTTTTGGGTTTGTTACCTTTACGGCTTCTTCCTTCGGAGGAACCCAAGCACTGGGTACCCTGACTTCTATTACATTAGGAATTGCTATGTTTAGTAACCTATTGTTGCTGCCTGTTTTACTTCTTCTCCTGGATAAAGATAATGAAGAAGGG
>JBCDBC010000566.1:0-4469 GCA_039184535.1 Bacteroidota bacterium
ATTCAATGTCGCCGGTACAAGGAGATTTGATGAAGTAGTATTCAGCCCTGACGTACAAAGACAAGTTCCTGGTGCTATAGATCCTAATAACCCTGTTCCTGGTGGTCAGATTGACTTACCTGAGGTAAGCTGAAGTCTTCCGCAAATAAGTCAATCTGACCACCAGGAACAGGGTTATTAGGATCTATAGCACCAGGAACTTGTCTTTGTACGTCAGGGCTGAATACTACTTCATCAAATCTCCTTGTACCGGCGACATTGAATCCGTAGTTATTATAAGCCCCACCGAACCATACGCCAGGCATACGGCTATTAAAGACTCCAATACCCCCACGAACCTGTGTCATAGATCTACCCTGGACGTCCCAGTTAAATCCAAAACGGGGAGCAAACATAAGCTGAGTCTTAATGTTCTGTCCGGTTCTGGCACCTTCCAGAATTCCTGCTCCAAACTCATCTTCCAATAAGCTAATAGTTTCAGTATTGAACTGCTCATTCTCAGGAACATCAGTAGTTACTCCAGGAATATCTAAACGTAGGCCTAAAGTTAATTTCAGGTTATCATTAGCCTGAAATTCATCCTGTACGTAGAACCCAAGGTTAAATCCGCTATACTCAGCAAGTGCGGCAGACTCATCACCTGCTACATTATCTACCTGTGAGTAAGAACGGTCATAACGCTGCGCAGGGATGTCATTCAAGAACTGTGCAAGGCTATCATAACGATAAGCTCCGAAGTTCTCACGGATAAAGAGGTTACCGATTTTGAAGAATTCATTCTGAGTACCGATAGTCAGGGAGTGCTTACCCAGGAAGATATTCAGGTCGTTGGTGATAGTGAATACATCCTGATCAAGTCTGTTAGCAGTAGAGAAACGCTCACCACCAAACTCAATTCCTCCGGCAGCATCATCAATGAATACCCAAGGGAAATCCTGTCCATCCACATCCCGGTCATCACGTACAAACTTCATACTTGCACGGAACTGGTTAGAAATCTTCTCACTGAATACAGAGTTGACCTCAAATGTGGTATTGTTAGTAGTAGAGGGGAAGAACTCAGATCCATTCTGGAAACGAATTCCACTTGGAGATGAACTTCTGGCCTCCAGATTCTCTACATCATTATATAAATGACGGATAGATACTTTGTGGTTATCATTTACGTTCCAGTCAATCTTAGCCAGGAACTGCATTTGATCCAGGGTGGTAGCATTATCAGTAAAGGTACCTGGGTCGTAACCAAATCCATTCAACTTGGCACGTAGGGCGTCAAGGTCAGCCAAAGTAACTGCACCATTATAAGCAGTAAAATCAAATGGCTCAGGAATTTCGTCTGCTCTTGCTTCCCCGTTAATGAAGAAGAATAGCTTATCTTTGATAATAGGACCTCCTACTCTGAAACCATAGGTTTCTGAAGTAAAGTCAGGTAACTTGGTACGAGCATCATCATTTTCAAGGCTAGGTGTTTCCCCAGCCAAATCCTGATTTCTTACCAGGTAGTAAGCAGAAGCCTCTACATTGTTAGTACCGGAACGAGTAATTACGTTTACAGCACCACCCGCAAAACCACTCAGCCTAACGTCGAAAGGAGCTACAGATACCTGGAGCTGTTCAATGGCGTCAAGAGAAATAGGTCCCGCACCCGTCTGACCACCATCAGTACCAGAAGCAGCTAGTCCAAACTGGTCATTGTTAATAGAACCATCGATGTAAATAGAGTTGTAACGGTTGTTCTGTCCAGCTATACTGAAAGAGAAACCGTCAGTAGCTTCAGATACATTTACCAGTGGGTTAACTCTGGCAAAGTCTGCGATAGAACGAGTCAGAGTAGGAAGGGCTTTGATCTGCTCTTCACTTACTACTGTTCCCTGTCCAGTCTTGTTACCGTCAAATACATCTGAGGTAGAAGAAGTAATCTCCACTTCTTCAAGCGTAGTTACGGTTGTAGAAAGCTGGAAAACCAGTCTACGAGTCTGTCCCAGCGTAAGAGAAACGTTTTCATATTTCCCTTCTTCATACCCGATAAACTTAGCCACTACGAGGTAAGGTCCTCCTACACGCATATTTACCAGTCTGAATTCTCCTCCATCGGAAGCAATGGCTCCATAACGAGATCCAGATGGAACGTGGGTAGCAATAATGGTGGCACCCCGAAGAGGGCTGTTGTCCGCACCAATGACACGTCCGGTTAGATTCGCCGTAGTTACCCCCTGGGCAAAAACGGAAACAGAAGTAATGGCCATAAATACCAGTACTCCTGCTAAAAGTGATAGTAATTTGTTACTCATAAAACAAAGTCGGTTAGATTAAAGCTTTTGAATGTTGACTTTCTCTTTAACATACATTCGGGCACTATGTTAAAGATGGCTGATTAACTCTTGTTTAACACCCGATTAATTTTTTCAAAGTTACTGTTTCTATCTAATTATCAATGCATTAAGTTTTTGTTATCATTATAAAAAAGGTTGCATTTTTAATTTACTTTATGTATACGAATGGTCTATTTTTCCCCATTTTACGACTTTTCGGACCATATATGAATTTTCATTCATATAGAAAAAGTTATCTGTAACTAGAAAAATATGGAAAAAACTACCCCTCCCATTGATGGCTAGCAGGAATGGAGAAACTTTTTTTAGTACTAAATGCTAATTTTATTTGCATTAACAAAAAATGTTAGTACATTTATCCTATCAAAGTTAGAAACAAGTCATCATGCTAGTTGCCTATACCTTTAATACCGCCTATCAACCTCAGAACACAACACCACAAGCTTATCCAAGCTTAAGGTTACTTGAAGGTGGAAAGTTTAGTCCAGATCAGTACTCTCCCGTACTCATACAGGAATACGACCAAATAAGGCTCAAATTTTTTAAGTGGGGACTAGTGCCTTCATGGGCAGGCCAAAAGCGAAATGCTGAAGTGAGATATACAGCTCCTACAGATCAACTTTTCCAGCACAGTGCTTTTCAAATTCCCATAGGAAGAAACAGATGTCTGATTCCAGCTGATGGGTTCTACATGGAAGAATGTACCCCTTTTGCGAAGAGAGCTCATAAGGTGAAGGCGGATAGAGAGGAAACCTTCTGCTTTGCAGGTATCTATGACACTTACAGACAAGCTGACGGAAGCCTTTGTCACACATTTGCCATCATTACCACACCTGCAACCCATTCATTGCAGCGTCTGGGACAGACGACACCCTTAATTTTGAAGAAGCATGAGGAGAAACTCTGGTTAAATCCTCAGGTAAACATGAAGAAACTCATGTCGGTCTTGACGCCTTCTACCCCTACTGCCCTACAGGCACATCTGGTAGAGGAACTAATAGCGGCATAAGCATAAAATATGATCAGGATTACCAGCGGGTAGCAAGTTTAGTGAAGGGTATGATTTGAAGCGAATGATAGCTTGCTCCCCTTTTTCTTTGATCGATCTCTTAGTGTATATTTCTTAGTCTCTCCCCTAACTCGTTAACAGGAAGTATTTTACTTCCTGTTTTTTATTCTCACTATCTCAGTAAGGTAAGTTCTCCTTCATAGGAACGATCTCCTACCACAATGAAATAAAAGTATACACCCTCAGGTGCATCTGAGCCATCCGATTTCCCATCCCAACTATCCAGAAAACTACTGGCTTCAAAATGAAGATTTCCCCATCTGTCGAAGATTTTTATAAGAGTTTCTTCAGCCCCTTCATACTTGATTACATAAGTATCGTGCACATTATCTCCGTTAGGACTAAATACATTGGGGATAAAGAGAAGAGGTTCTCTCACCTCGTAAGGTAGTTTGGTGATTCTACTGACACAACCCAGATCATCTGTGGCGATCAGCGTAATGTCATAAACCCCCGCCTCAGTATAGGTGTAGGAAGGGTTCTGATCCGTTGAGAAGTTTCCATCTCCAAAGTCCCAAAACCACTGAACTGCATTAGGAGACTCATCTGTCAAGCTTATCTCTGCTATGGGTAAATACAGTAGCTCATTCTCAAGCGGAGAAGATGTAAAAGCAGCAGAAACAGTGTCTCTCACTTCCACCTGTACATCTGTATTGATGGATTCACAACCTCTTTCTCCTATGGCTGTGAGATTTACGGTAAATAAACCAGCTCTATCATAGGTGTGGACTGTGAGTATGTCATTCACCACGGGAGTTCCGTCTCCAAAATCCCAGATGTATAAAACACCGGGTTCATCAGCCGCCTGAACCTGAAAGTCTAAGCCTAAGCAACCCTCAGGTTCACCAAAAATATATGCTGCATCAGGCGTAGGGAATACCCTGATTCGTAAACTATCATTGATGACACAGACTCCATCCGTGGCTATCAATAAAAAGGTATTGGTAGTATCAGGAGTGGCAGTAACTGTGGATCCTGTACTTCCATTCAGATTATTTCCTGTCCAATTGTACGAGTATGTATTTGTACCCCCAGTAGCTACTAGCTGAATGAGGTCTCCTTCGCAG
>JBCDBC010000567.1:0-4458 GCA_039184535.1 Bacteroidota bacterium
CAAAAATTTATTATCCAGTTATTCTAAAAAATAAAAATAATGATTCTTCGAACTTTGCCTAACAAAAAAGTTGTTAATTGAATATTTTTGTTAGCCCTGATACTCAATATTTACTGCTTTATGATCATTTTCTCGGTCACAAGCTGCTGGCCAATTTTCACATTGACGAAAAATACTCCCTGAGAAAGGCCTGTAAGGGGAAGTATAAATTGCTGTATTAGTGTATTCTTTTCTGCTTTCTGGCTGTATATTCTTTTCCCCAAGATATCTGTGATATACACTTCTGTTTCACCCGCCATCGCCCCTTCTACCCAAACAGTTGTTTTTCGACTGGCAGGATTAGGAACCACAGAAACGGAAAGTCGGTCTTCATGGGAAAATTCTTTATTGGAAGCAGTCCTTTTATTTGTTTGCGTACCTATCCCATGAGGAGCAGAATCAAATCCTGAAGACCCATTCAGCACATTTACCACCCTAAAATTGATCACTTTTTCCAGACCAGAAATTCCTTTTGCTCCTTTTTCAGAAAAGGGTGTGAGGCTTAGTTGGTAATTTCCGATTTTGAAATCCAAGGGAAGATAATCACCGCGATTGTCCCCACCCAGTGCAAAAGGAGCTGCACTTTCAGTCCGGCTTAACTCTAATGGACCTTGAAGTTCAAATCTCACACTATTGACTGTTTTAGCTTCACAATCTTCTGGAACGGCATTTACATTCAAAGGGTAAGGAAATTCTGCTAGATTAATAATACTACCATCTGTTAGGGGCTGGATTTCCAGATCAGTATCAGCATTTATGAGTAACACCTTATGAATCCGTGGAATATCACATACGGGTTCAGGCGTACACTCCCTCACGACTATACTGTAGGAGGCTTCGCAATTAGCCGTTCCCTGGAAGGTAATGGTGTAAGTACCTGCTTCCGTTACTACTGGATTTAGCTGGCTGGAGGAAAAACCATTAGGTCCCGTCCATGAAAATGAAAAGTAACCTGCAGCTACAATGGCCATATTGGCCGTAAGGGTAGAACAATCTAGACTAAGTTGAGTCTGGATACTGCTTACTGGTGAAAAACCTGCATTAGAGAAAGCTACTTCTACCTGATAAGTTCTGAAACAATCTTCTCCGGAGATAAGCTTGAGGGTGTAGG
Organism: Bacteroidota bacterium; assembly: GCA_039184535.1. Lineage (GTDB taxonomy): Bacteria > Bacteroidota > Bacteroidia > J057 > J057 > JBCBKZ01. The sequence goes on from JBCDBC010000567.1 coordinate 1,151, forward strand.
TACCTTCCTGATTGACGATAGGAGATAATTCAGTTGACAAAAAGTTTTCTGGCCCCGTCCACTGAATTTGATCATAGTTGGCTGCTTTTACTTCTATGGTACTGCTAGGATTAGCACAGTCCAGGAATACCCTCTCTGGTATACTGATTACCGGATCATAATCACTTTCATCTACTACCAAGGACTTACTACTTTCACAACCTCCCTCACTTCTAACCGTTAGGTCATACGTTCCAGCCTGCCCTACTTTGGGGGTAGGGAGCCTGGAAACAAAGTCGTTAGGTCCAGACCATTGGAGGCCACAATAAGGCTCCAGATTTACAGTCAGCTGAACAGAGTCTGTGCACCCAAAAGAAATGCGATCAGGGAAGGAGATAAAGGGATCATATTTCTCATTAACCACCTCTACCTTCTTTGAATCACTGCATCCGTCTTCACTTACAAAATCCACCGTGTAAGTACCTGTCCTAGTAACGTACAGAGTAGATCTTATCCCATCTGTTTTATTAGGTCCTTTCCATTTAAATGATCCTACTGTGTTTATACCAGCCTGTAACCCTAGGCCTTCCTCTCCGCACGGAATTTCTACCTTATCTGCGATGACCAGTGCTGGAATTATGGCAGGAAAGACTTCTACTTCATCAGTAGCTTCACAGCCTTGTTGATTTCTGAATGTAAGGGTGTAAATACCCGGATTGGAAACGGTTATCTTCTTTGAATTTGCGGAGAAATCATTAGGCCCAGTCCACAGAATTGTACCTTCCTCAAGGGTTCGGGCAGACAGGTTGGCTGTAAAAGACTGGCATGAGAGACGGACATCTTCTCCGGCTGAAACTGTAGGATTGACAATTGCTACTACCACAATTTCTTCACTGACCTCGCAGCCTTCTACATCCTTAAACAAAACAGTATATGTACCAGGTATCTCTGCTAGTATTTCTGGTGTGTTTGCAGAAAAATTATCTGGGCCCTCCCACTTGAATGTACCTATTTTATTACTTGATACTACCAATTGAATCGGATCATTTGAGCAGTTTATACCTCCTTGTGCCTCTACCTCAAGTATAGGAGCATCTTTAAGGGGAACATCTACTGTTGCCATACTCTGGCATCCCAGGGAGTTGGTAAATTGAACAGTGTATGTACCTGCCTCATCAATCAGGGGATTGGTCAAAGTGGAAATAAATCCATCAGGCCCAGACCATCTGGCTTCTCCTTCTTCTTCCGTTAGAAGAATCAATCTGCTGCTTCCTCCGCTACAGGGTATAGGCTGTGTGAAAGTAGCTCCTATTGAAGGAGGTGCTTGCTGGGTGATGACTGTACTACCCTTTAGCTCACAACCAGTATTAGTAGTAAACGTCAGTTCATACCTACCCACTGTACCGACTAGAATTTTGGCTGTATTTGCTTCAAAAGAGGCGGGGCCTGACCAGCTAAACCGTCCTTCTTCAGAGGCCTCAGCCAATAGTTCTACCCTGGCCTCATTACAGCGGATGGAAGCCGAATCCTGCAGGCTAAGTTGGGGGCTGCTCTCACAAGGATCTTGCTCTTGATTGATAACGGCAAACTGTATATTTCGCGTATCTAATACAGACCCTCTTCCACCAGATTCAGTGTAAGCAGCTACGGACAGAGAGTAGTCTCCGGGCCTAAAAAAATGAGGTCGATAATTTCCATTGGTGTCTCCAAAAAGTGCATACGGGGCCTTTCCTTCAGCTCTGTTAATGGAACTAGGTCCCTCTAGAGAAAAGTAGATACTTCCTATGGTATTCAGGCTGTCAGAGGTAACCACCTGTAGGTTTAATCCATCTGGATACAGAAAGGTGTTTATGACGGAACCTGCTACAAGTTCAAAGAGAACCTGGTCAGTACCTGCATCTATCAGATATAAATTTTTTATAGGAGGAAAATTGTTTGTATGTGTTGTGTCAGGAGAATGCTCTGTACTGGCATAAGAAACAGAAAATTGGAAAAAGAGCAACAACAGGAAAATATTTATTGGTGACTGCATGGATAAGGTGACGTTAGGGAACAGCCTGTTGTTTAAAAGCTTTTACAGCTACATTATACAATAATTACATTTAAATATGTACATAAATATTCATGCCAAAAATAAAAATGAGGTAAGAAAAATAATAATTAGTTCTCAATTAACAGTCTGGCTGAAAATTGCTGTTGGTCATAGTTTATTTGGACCCAGTACATTCCTTCTGATATTTGTGGGAGAACAAGAGGGAAAACCTGTTTTGTAGAAGTTTTTTCTACTACCAGTTCAACAACCCTGCTTCCAAGCGTATTAAAAATGGTTACTTCCACTGGCCCATTTTGTTCTCCTTCTACATGTAAATGGGTATGCCGAGATGTTCTGTTAGGAGCCAAAAAAGCCTTATTTATGAGGATTTCCTCTACTTCATTCAGGGAGGAGAAACTTCTGTTTCCTTGCGGGGATTGGGTAATGCTAAAGTTTACTTCTTTGCTCAGCCCAGGGACACCTTTGGCTCCAGCCTCTGAATAAGGAGTAGCTATCAGATTATAGTTGCCAGGAGAGGCATTCCAGCTAGCAAAGTTTCCACTGTTATCTCCAAATAGGGCCCATGGAGCCAGGCTTTCTGTCCTGATTTGGTTTTGCGTACCAGTCATGACCATTCTCACACTTTTAACTGGAAAGCTACAGGCATCTTCCTCTGCCCTTATAGCAATAGCATGAGCAAATTGATTGAGATCTATATTGGTCCCATCCTGTATCTCCATCACATCCTGACCATTATTGGCATTTACGAGAATGATTTGCCTGATAGTAGAAACGATGCATGCTGTTTCACAGGCGTCTACTATTACCTCATACACCTGTATGCATCCCATTTGGCTACTTACTGTGAGGGTATAAACCCCAGCTTCTGTTACCGTGAGGCTCTCTTCTGTAGACTGGAAATTACCTGGACCAGTCCATAACAGGCTCTCATAAACTCCTATAGATAAGGGGATAAAAGCAGAATTAGTTTCACAATCTATTTCTACTATAGCTGGTATGCTCGTGACTGGATCATATGAGCCATTTTGCACATTTACAGTTCCTGTAGCTTCACATTCTTCCGCATTTTGAACCCTTACAGTGTATATCCCTGCTTGATTTATCTGAGGAGAGATATCAGATGAACTGAAATTATTCGGCCCAGTCCAACTTACAGACTGATGATCTCCCAAGCTAAGGGGTATAGTGGGACCAGTGGATTCGCAGTCGAGGGTAAGGGAGGTAGGGATAGAAATGAAGGGGACATAATCAGCTTTACTCAGTTCCACTCTATCTG
>JBCDBC010000568.1:0-4445 GCA_039184535.1 Bacteroidota bacterium
CCTAGCGGTAATACATATAAAGATATAATCTGTAAACAGTAGCATGGAATTAAGTAAGACCTATGACCCGGCTTCCATAGAAGATAAATGGTATGCCTCCTGGATGGAAGCTGGGGTTTTTCACGCCGAACCTGATGAGAGACCTTCCTACAGCATTGCCATTCCCCCACCTAACGTAACGGGGATCCTACACATGGGACACGTCCTGAATAATACCATACAGGATATTTTGGTCAGAAGAAAGAGAATGCAGGGATTTAATGCCTGCTGGGTTCCAGGAACAGACCATGCTTCTATAGCTACAGAGGCCAAGGTGGTAGCCCTGCTCGCAGAGCAAGGAATCAAGAAGACAGACCTAAGCAGGGAAGAGTTTTTGACCCATGCTTTTGCCTGGAAAGAGAAATACGGTGGAATCATTCTAAAACAGCTGAGAAAATTGGGCGCTAGCTGCGACTGGGAAAGGACAGCCTTTACCATGGAGGAGCGCTATTCTGAAGGTGTTATAAAAGTATTTTGTGAGCTGTATGAACGTGGCTTGATCTACCGTGGAAAAAGAATGGTTAACTGGGATCCAAAAGCCCAAACAGCCATTTCTGATGAGGAGGTAGATCACCGTGAAACCAATGGCTTCCTTTACCATCTGAGATACAAAATCAGTGGGACAGAAGACGAGTATGTAACCATAGCTACTACCCGACCAGAAACCATACTGGGAGATACCGCTATAGCCATCAATCCAGAGGATGAGAGATATACACATCTTCACGGAAAAACAGCGTTGGTACCCTTAATTAACCGGGAGATCCCCATCATACTGGATAGCTATGTAGACAAAGAGTTTGGAACAGGCTGTCTGAAGGTTACCCCAGCTCATGATGTAAATGACTACGAAATAGGGACCAGACATAAACTGGCGTTCCTGGACATCCTGAATCCTGATGGGACTATCAGTGAAACTGGGCAGCTGTATATAGGGGAAGATAGATTCAAGGTTCGTAAAAAGATAGCCGAGGAACTAGATGAAAAAGGACACCTGGTAAAACAGGAAGCCTACACCAACTCTGTTGGTTATTCTGAAAGAACCAAGGTGCCTATTGAACCCCGTCTTTCAGAACAGTGGTTCCTGAAAATGAAAGAAATTTCCCAACCTGCCCTGGAAGCCGTTAACAGCGGCGAGGTAAATCTCATTCCCGGAAAATTCATCAATACCTACCGGTATTGGATGGAGAATGTAAGGGACTGGTGTTTATCCAGACAACTATGGTGGGGCCATCAGATTCCTGCCTACTTCCTGAAGGGTACAGATGAGGTATTTGTGGCACCTTCTGCTGAAGAGGCCTTGGAGAAGGCCAAAGCTAAATTCCCGGAGAAAAATATACAGGCCTCAGACCTTCAGCAAGATCCAGATGTACTAGATACCTGGGCTTCCAGCTGGTTGTGGCCCATGGGCGTTTTTGATGGGATTATGGACCCTGAAAATGAGGATTTCAAGTACTTCTACCCCACCCAGGATCTGGTAACAGCCCCTGAGATCCTATTCTTCTGGGTAGCTAGAATGATCATTGCCGGCTACGCTTTTACAGGACAAAAACCTTTTACCAATGTATATCTAACCGGAATAGTAAGAGACCACCTCAGAAGAAAAATGAGTAAGTCTCTGGGCAATAGCCCTGATCCATTGGAAATGATAGATGAGTATGGAGCAGATGCCTTGAGAGTTGGGATGATGCTTTCATCTCCTGCCGGAAATGATCTGCTATATAAGGAGGATCTGATCAAGCAAGGCAGAAACTTTGCTAACAAGATCTGGAATGCCTTCAGGCTGATTAAAGGCTGGGAAAGCAAAGAAGCGCCCATGTCTGAACGCGAACAGGTAGCCATCCAGTGGATGCAGAACAGAGTCAGAGAAGCCTTAAAGGAGATAGATGGCCAATTTGATGAGTTCAGGATTTCTGATGCATTGATGAGTGTATACAAGCTCATATGGGATGATTTCTGTTCCTGGTTCCTGGAGATGATCAAGCCTGATCAGGGAGATAGGATCACCAGAGAGGCTTATGACAATAGTATCAGCCTGTTTGAGTCTCTTATGAAGATTCTCCATCCCTTCATGCCCTTTATCTCAGAAGAGTTGTGGCATGGGATTTCAGATAGGAAAGCTGGAGAGTTCATTTGTATAGCTGATTGGCCTGGTTCTGAAGGTTCATCAGAAAATATTCTGGAAGATATAGTATTCGTTAAGGAACTGATCACTGCCATTAGAGGATATAGGTCTCAGTACAATATTCCTAACAAAGAGGCACTGCCCTTACATGTAGGAACTGCCGGCCATCCCTTTGGTGCGTATTTCTCCATCATCAAAAAACTGGCGAATGTATCTACCATTGAGGAAAGTAGGGCTCAGCCCGATGGAACCAATAGCTTCAATGTGAGAATGTATGAATTCTATGTTCCTGTAGGAGAAATCGACGTTGAGGCGGAAAAGGAGAAGATTCTTAAGCAAATAGACCGCAAGGAACGCTTACTGACAGGAGTTAAAAAGAAACTTGAGAATGAGAAATTTATGAACAATGCACCTGAACAGGTGATAGCCAATGAGCAGAAAAAATTTCAAGATGCTGAATCAGAAATCAGTTTATTGAAAACAATATTATCACAATTAGACAATTAATTCCTTCACATTACGTCTATGTGGGAAAGCGGGCTTTCACTCGTTTTAACCTAAGGATAGCCCAAAGTTTTGGATTTTTTAGTAGTTTATTCAGACGATAAGGGTTAGTTTTAGTATTCAGAAAAATAGAAATCGAACAGTAATGATGGCAATTCAGATATTTTTCACCCCTACTCTACTTTTTTCCCTTCCAGGAGGGCCAGAAGTATTTATCATTCTATTAGTGGTCTTATTGTTGTTTGGTGCCAAGAAAATCCCTGAATTAGCCAGAGGATTAGGAAAAGGTATCAGAGAATTTAAAGATGCTTCTAAGGAAATCAAGAGTGAGATAGAAAGAGAAGCAAACGAGATCAAGAAGATTGATGAGTAGAACAGGTGAGCTGGGGTTAGTAGGAAGGTTTAAAACCTTAGATGAAATACAGACAGCCATTTCTACAGGAAAGGAAAGTTGTACTTCTCTCGTCTCCTACTACCTCCAACGTATCCGTCAGTATTCGGACTTAAATGCTTTTTTGGAGACCTTTGATGAAAAGGCACTCCAAAGAGCCGAAATCATAGACCAAAAAATTCAAGAGGGCAAGGCCGGCAAATTAGCAGGCCTTGTCCTTGGCATTAAAGACATTCTCTGCTACAGAGGGCACCGGTTGACGGCCTCTTCTAATATCCTTTCTGGTTTCGATTCTCTTATCACAGCTAGCGTAATTCTGAAACTAGAAGCTGAAGATGCCATTGTTATAGGAAGACAAAACTGTGATGAATTCGCTATGGGTTCTTCCAATGAGAATTCAGCTTATGGGCCCGTCAAGAATCCGGTAGATCCCACCAAGGTAACTGGAGGCTCTTCTGGTGGATCTGCTGCTGCGGTAGCTGCAGATCTATGCCACATTTCCCTGGGATCTGACACAGGAGGATCTGTCAGACAGCCAGCCGGATTTTGTGGGGTGTATGGCATTAAGCCTACTTATGGACGGGTATCGAGATATGGATTGATTGCCTATGCTTCATCCTTTGATCAGATAGGGCCACTTACCCACTCTCTGGAAGATTCCGCCAGAATCATGGAGGTGATATCGGGCTATGACCCACAGGATAATATCTCCTCCAGTCAACCAGTAGATGATTACAGTCAGTTTAAATCAGGCGCTAAGCCTTCTTATGCCTTTGGGCTGATTCGGGAGATCATGGAAAGCCCCGGTCTGGATGAAGAGATCCGCCAACTTATCCTCAGAAAGGCAGAAAGTCTGGAAGCTGAGGGCCATAAGATTAAATGGGTAGACTTTCCCTTAATGCCTTATGTGGTTCCCTGCTACTACATACTTACTACGGCAGAAGCTTCCTCTAACCTCTCCCGCTATGATGGGATCAGGTATGGGCATAGAACCGAAAGCAAAGCAGATCTCCTAGACCTATACAAACAAAGCAGGACGGAAGGCTTTGGAGATGAGGTCAAAAGAAGAATCATGTTGGGCACCTTTGTATTATCAGCCGGCTACTTCGACGCCTACTACACCAAGGCTATGAAGGTGAGAAGGTTGATCAAGGAACAAACGCTCGCTCTTCTGGGTGAAGTAGATGGGATACTGACCCCTACAGCACCTACAACAGCCTTCTCTTTAGGAGAGAAAACCACTGATCCCATAGAGATGTACTTGACAGATATTTTCACTGTACATGCTAATCTTGCGGGTCTGCCGGCTATTTCTATTCCTGCCGCTAAACACTCTAATGGCCTTCCTATGGGGCTGCAGATTCTGGGTAAAGCCTTCCAGGAAAA
>JBCDBC010000569.1:0-4438 GCA_039184535.1 Bacteroidota bacterium
CCAGGGAGAACGGATTTCCTACAGACGTAGAAAGACTGGTAAACTCTACGATATCAAGATCTCCAAGCCTCTTAAGGAAATTCTCTCCTACTATTGCCAAGACAAAGGAAAAGACGATTACATCTTCCCAGTCCTAAGAAGGGAAGCCATAGAAGATCAATACCGTGAAATCAAATGGGAAAGAAAACGCTACAATGATGGCCTCCGAAAACTCGCCATTATGTGCGGCATAGAGCACCACCTTACTTCCTATGTGGTTCGCCACTCATTTGCTACTCAAGCTCTCCTAAATGAAATTCCTCTCAAGGCTATTTCTGAGATGCTGGGCCATAGTAGTCTTACTACCACTCAGATTTATTTGAAGTCCTTGCCTTCTAATGTGTTGGATTCTTATGCGGATCGGTTGGGGTTGGAGTGAGGAGATTTTTAGAATATTGCTTGAAAATTATTCCACCCTAAAGTAATAAAAACTGATGTATCGGCCTTGGAAGCCATAACAGTTCGTTATCTTATAATACAGATCAAAGAATTTATAGGTTAAGCATTCATATAGTTTCCTTTATCATCTTTTAAATAAATCTATTTATTCTACATGATCTTCCCATGTTTATTGAACTCACTGCTAATGCACCCCATAAGACAAGAGTTGTCTACTGTTTCAGATCCCTTATTCATAGTTAGGAGACTGGCCTTTAATGCAATATTAGTGATAGAAGCACCACTTAGCTCGTATTTCTGAGCAACCTCCTTGAGGTTAATGGTCTCTTCAATGATTAATTGAGATGGAAAAGATTTCTCCCAAATAGCTAAACGCTCATGCGCTTTCGGCATAGGAAAGTGAATAACAGTCTGAAACCTTCTTAAGAAAGCATCATCAATATTACTTTTGAAATTGGAAGCGAGGATGACTAGGCCATCATACTGTTCTACTCTTTGAAGCAAAAAGGATACTTCCTGATTCGCATATTTGTCATGTGCATTCTGAACATTCGTTCGTTTCCCAAAAAGAGCATCCGCTTCATCAAAAAATAGAATCCATCTTTTATTTTCTGCCTTATCGAATAAGTTAGCCAAATTTTTCTCTGTCTCCCCTATGTACTTGGAAACTACCATAGATAGATCCACCTTGAATACATCTTGTCCTATAGATTTCCCTAATAAGGTAGCCGTTAAGGTCTTTCCAGTACCAGGAGGTCCATGAAATAGGGCTCGGTAGCCTAGCTTATATCGTTTTTTCATTCCCCACTCATGCAGAAGCATAGGTCCGTGTTGAATCCAGGCTTCTAATTCCTGAATTTGCTTCAGCGACTTTTTATTTAAGACTAAATCCTTCCAGCTAAGATCAGTCTGTATGAATTGGGCAGGGAAATGACTGGAAAATTGTGGCCTGGAAATTCTTCCGCTAAGAAGCCATTCAACGTACTCCTCTTGCAGGATTAATCTTCCGCTCATCTTAGGCTCACCGGACTTAACTTCTTCAATGAATAGAACTTTTTTTTTTGAAAAGAAATGCCCTTCTCCGAACAGCTCTTGCATGTCCCACCTTCGTTGGATGTTATCTCCTGCCAATAAATAAAGCACTGTTTGACCGGTAGGAAGGAATCCCTGATAATCTTTCCCTCTTATCAATCCCAACTGTGTTGGTATGGGCTTTTCTCCCATTACTTCTCTAATAGTAGATCCTAACCAGGCAGGAAGTATATGTGGAACTAGTGCCAGAGTTATGACTACCAACTCATGCCGTTTACAGGAATGATCTATCAAAAACTGCATAAAGGGACTATTGAGTCCATTTAATCCAGGCGGTGTAATCTCACCGATATGGCCATAGGGTGTTTCTTCTCCTAGGGACAAGGCTAGCCGGGTCTGAATAATCTCTGAGAGATAAGTCAGACAGGCACCTATATAAGCAGCGTTAATTTGGTTTCTAACGGCTTGCATCTTAGTTAAGGCTTAGTTCCGCCCTTATCTTTCTGAATAGATGGATTTTGCTGAATGATATGGATCAATTCATGCGCTAATAGGTGCTTCCCCTTGGTAGATTCAGGATTAAACTTTCCTTCATTGAAGAAAATGTCTTTCCCATGAGCAAAAGCCTGAGCTTTCAATTCCTGGTTCATAGCTGCTGATTCCTCATCTGTGTGAATCCTTACTTCTTCAAAGTTAGCTCCTATGGCAGCCTCCATTTCTTTTTTTAGGCTTTTTGCAAGAGGTTTTCCCTTTCCTTTAGCCTTCTTTAGCTTGTTTGCCAGTCCTTTTGGGGGTATTCCTGAGTTTGATGTAGAACTCGCTCCTTCTCGCTTAGTCATGGCTGGATTATCTGTTTCTAGTTCTTCCTGAGGAGTAGTTCCATCCATAGCAGACTTGGTTTGGACAGGCTCTTCTTCTTCCATAGTTTGGACAGCTTCCTCCTCCTCTATAGTTTGGACAGCTTCTTCTTCCATAGTTTGAACAGGTTCTTCTTCCTCTATAGCCTGAACAGGTTCCTCTTCCTCCATAGTTTGGACAGCTTCCTCCTCTTCGCCCATTCGTTGGATAGGTATTTCTTCTTTTTTCTGCAGTTGAGGAGAAGCTTGGGATGAATTGACTACTTTGTTAGCCATCGCATCAGCCTCTTGTTCATACTTATCCCCTGCCTGACCCATAACAAGCTTGGTCTGGACAGGCTGTTCTGAAATAGGCAGACTGTTTTCTCCCTGTTTATCCTCTTGGCTAGGATTCCTATGTCTACGATTTCTTTTTAAGATATTTTTCATAATAGGCTTAGTCAAATATGACAACCAAAGCAGCTAGTAAAGCTGCTCCCACAGAAGCGATTGAAAGATGTTTGGTTTGTCTAATTTTCTTGTTGGCTACTACTAGGTTCTTTTGAACTCCTTCTAAAGAGTCCTGAACAGTTGATAATGAATCTCTTAATCCATTCTGTATTATAATTACATCTGCTAAATTCTCAATTGAGAATTCATTTAGCTCTTTAGTTACTTTTTCTAACCTTTGGCTGTAGATTTCTAAAGAATCTAGTCCCTTTTTTTGCAATTCCAATGCAAACTGGTAGTTTTCAATGAGTCGTCTTACCTGATTGATGTTTACCGAATCTCTAATCACTCTATGCATATCTCGGTATAACTGGAACCTTATCTCATTTACAGGATACATTTTATCTGCATTGATCAACACTGTATCCCCCCTAATAAAGGGTACTGGAAGGTCAATGGAACTATCAAAATTATCCGGTAGCTTTTTCAATCCACTTTGAGGTAAAGCTCCAGAATTACTGCCTCTTGTCTGGCCTTGAGAATAGAGGGATGATAATGAAGCCCCCATACAGAATAAAAATACAAAGATGTATTTCATGGTAATTTCTTATTGAGTAAGTATTTCCGCTCTCCGCTGTAAGGCAAGAATGGATTGTTCTATTTGGGTTAGGGAGTCTAGCATTAACTTATTTTCGTTGTCCTTCTCATTGACAATTGCCCTCATGTCCCTAACAAGTCGCCTTCTTTCCCTTTTCAGTGCTTCAATCTTCAGGTCAGTTTCCTGAATTTGTTTTATTACTCCACCTACAATGAGTACAGAACTGTCTACTAAGTTCATAGAATTATCGAGTCGCTGATTTATACTATCTATACTTTCAATGGAAGTTTTAATTCCTTCCATAGCCTCAGTCAAATTTTTATTCTGCTTAAAGAAAAACTGAAAGAAGAAAATGATGGCAGCCACCATAATAAACTGGAGGACCATTTGGATATATGAAGTATATTTTTCCATAGAATTTTTATACGGGTAATCGTGTGAGAATTTCATTTCTTAACCGACCATAGTCCTCTGCTCCCTTGGAGGATTTGTCAAAGGTGAATATGTCCTTGCCAGCTTCCTGGGCTTTTGCCAAGGTGATATTGGTTCTAATTCGTGTTTCCAGAAGTATTTCCCCATAACTACTAGTTAGTAGGTCCAGAATGTTCTGAGTCATGTTCCTTCTGGGGTCATACTTGGTTAGGAGAATGCCCAACACTTGCAAATCAGGATTAAGTTGGGCTTGGACTAACTTTAGCGAGCGTAGGAAGCTAACCAAGCCTTTTAAGGGGAGGTATTCTGCCTGCATAGGCATTAGCACGTAATGACTGGCCGTAAGCGCATTTACCGTCAGCATTCCCATAGAAGGAGGGCAATCTATGATGGCAATGTCATAGGTTTTTCCCAGCCTTGCTAACATGCGTTTGAGCATTTGTTCCCTTCCAAAGGCAGATACCAATTCCAGTTCTGCACTTGACAGCTCCAGGCTTGAAGAAAGCAGGTCTACCCCATTAGCTTGTCTGATGATGTCTGATAAGGGAAAGGCTTCCCCAGCAGATTCTTGTTTGAACGCCTCATATAAATTGGGTTCCGGTTCATCAATGAAGCCCATGGCCTGGGTAAGATTGGCCTGAGGATCCATGTC
>JBCDBC010000570.1:0-4438 GCA_039184535.1 Bacteroidota bacterium
GCTAATTTCGGCGATTTGTTCTGTTATTGGTCTCAAGGAAACATGTCGGCTAATTTTGTGGATAATGATAAAGACGGACTGATAGATGAACCCAATGAGACCATCATCATGTCCAAGTTTGTTTATTACAATAATGACTTCTCGCTCACAGGAAACCCTGAGGTAGCCCAGCACTATTATAACTACCTAACGGGCCTTTGGAAAGATGGAACCCCCATCGTAGATAATTTCTCCAATGGAGGAGAAGGAAACGGATATGGCCCTTCCAGTCCGGGTAATCCTTCTAACTTCATGTTCCCGGGAGATGCCTGTTTCAATACGGGGTGGACAGAGGACTTAGCCGGAAACCCTAAAAACCAGGATAGAAGATTCCTGCAAAGTGCAGGACCTTTTACTCTCCAGCCGGGAGCTGTTAATGAGATCATCACAGGAGTGGTTTGGGCCAGAGGATTCTTCAATGACCAGTTTGGGTCTGTTTGTGAGCTGCTGGAAGCGGATGATATAGCCCAGGCACTCTTTGATAATGACTTTACGCTACTGGACGGACCTGATGCCCCTGAACTGGAAATATCAGAATACGACAGAGAACTTGTCATCAGATGGGGATACGATGAGTCTCTCAAAAACGTAAGGAATAACTTCAACGAGTCTTATGCACAGGCAGACCCTGTTCTTAAGGCCAATAATGTAACTGACTCAGTATTTACCTTCCAGGGATACATATTGTATCAGTTACTAGATGCCACAGTAGGACCTAATGAATTAAATGATCCTGACAGAGCCAGAATCATCGCTCAGTGCGATATAGAGGATGGAATAGGGACCATTGTAAATACACAAGAAACAGCCGTAGAAGGCCTGAATCAGCCTGTAATTACGGAGGAAGTAATGGTACAGGGAGATGACGAGGGGATCTTCCATTCCGTCCAGGTAGATAAAGACTTATTTGCTCAAGGGGCCGATAACGGATTGAAGAACTATACGACCTACTATTATGGAGTCATAGCTTACGCCTATAACGATACCTCTTCCGACGGGAGAAAATTTGTTCCAGGTAACCGCTTCTTTAGAGCTACTGCGGCCCTACCTCATCCTATAGAGTTTGAGGAAAGAGGTACAGTGATCCAGGCACAGTATGGAGATGGGCTAGAAGTAACCCAGGTCGGAGGTGTAGGAAATGGAGGTAATTTCGTGAGAATAACAGAAGATACGGAGAATAGAATTCTTCAGTCTCCCTTCACTACAGACAGAATTACCTACCAGTCAGGCTTCGCTCCTATCAATGTGAAGGTAGTAGATCCTAAAACCATTAAGTCCAGCTACTACAGGGTAGAAATAGAAGGGAGAAGATTTGTGGAAAGAGAGGTGGTATCAGAAGATCCCACAAATGGTACACAAGTGATAGACTCCACCTTTGCTGAGTGGTCTCTCTTGGAAAGTGCCAATGAAGGAGGCCCTTTCACTTCCATCTTTACCGCTACTTATGTGGAGAGAACAGATCCCAACAGCAATAGGCCGGTAGTTTCCCGACCGGAACCTTTAAGTGGGACAGAGAGAGTGATTGAAGGACACGGATTCTCCATTGCAGTTGAGAATGTAGAACTGGCGGGAGATACCCTGGACATAAATGGAAATTCCGGGGTGATAGGTGGGGCAATTTCCTTTGCAGACCCAGCCCAACCCTGGCTGGATGGCCTTCAGGATAATGATAACATTGCCAATGGCGTGTGGAACTGGATACAGTCTGACGAGAGGGATGAAAATCAGTTCAAGGCTGAAATGCTATTTGATAAGAATGGAGACTTTGAGACTCTGGTAGGAGGAAGGTGGGGCCCTTATGCATTGACAAGAAGCTTTAATAACGACCCCATTGGAGGGGGGGCCATAGGACCTGGCTTACCAGTAGGTCTGGTAACCAATAACAGAGGAATAGGTGTTCAGGATTTGATTGACCTGGGAGAATTACCAGATGTAGATATCGTATTCACCAGTGATATAACTAAGTGGTCACGCTGTGTGGTAGTAGAAACCAGCCCCAACTCCAACCTGGGATCAGGTGCATGGCCCTTATCTGCCAAATGGAGAGCAAATGTCAATCAGCAGGGTACCACAGATGGACAGCAACCACAGTCTCTGGAGAATCACGGAAAGAGTTGGTTCCCTGGTTATGCCATTAACGTGAATACAGGAGAAAGACTTAATATCTTCTTTGGGGAGAGCGAATGGGATAAGCAGAACAATGGAGATGACATGATCTTCAATCCTACCAGTGATTTCGGTCAGAACCTGGATAGGGTAGGGGGGAGACACTATGTGTACGTGACTAACACTCGCTATGATGAGATGGTCAGCCTGGAGAATATTCTTCAGAATGCTGATGAGGCAGGTACAGGTGGCTTATCTAATACCATCTTCTTTGATAGAACAGGAAACAACCTCTCAGATGTCTATAAGAACGTAGCCTGGGTAGGAATACCTCTGGTAAGTGCTGGCGTGAACTTAACTTCTCCTGCACAGATTCCTACAGATGCCAGAATCTCACTGCGGGTGAATCAGCCATTTAGGAATCGTTCAGGGCAGGTTGATATTCCCGCGTTCACCTTTAATACTGTGGAGCTAGCTGCACAGTTAGGCGTGGAAGACGTAGCTAAGGATGCACTTGAAAAGGCCCTGGTGGTCCCTAATCCTTACTATGCCTATTCAGCTTACGAAACAGGACAGTTGGATAATAGGATCAAGATTACCAATCTGCCGCAAAAATGTCGGATAAGCATTTTTACCATTAATGGGCAGTTGGTGAGACAGTTTAACAAAGACTCAGATGAGCCGGACCAGGATTGGGACCTGAAAAATCATTCAGGTGTTCCTGTAGCCAGTGGAGTATATATCGTTCACATAGATGCATTTGATCTGGGAGAGAAAATTCTCAAGATGTTTGCGGTCATGCGTCAGATAGACTTGGATTCATTTTAGACATTATGAAGCAGCTGATACACATACTGTGTTTGTTTGGTGCAATGTGGTCTGGTCTCTGTTTTGGACAACCGGAAAGAGTAGGGCAGGCCGGCGCATTAGAGTTAATGATCAATTCCTGGCCCAGGAGCTCAGGGATAAATGGAATAGATATAGGAAGCAGCAGCGGGATAGAGTCCAATGCTGTGAATCCCGCAGGAATAGGGACTACGGAGGGAACAGAGCTACTATTCTCCCATACCTTTTGGTTGATGGGTTCCCAGATAGACATAAACAGCTTTGGGTTTTCTCAGTCTATGGGTTCTGGAGGAGTGTTAGGTGTAGCTGTGAATGCCTTCAGCCTGGGAGAGTTTGTCAGAACTACAGTAGATCAGCCTGATGGAACCTTAGGGACCTTTAGCCCTACCATGCTAAACATAGGGTTATCCTACGCTAAGCAGTTTACGGATAGAATTTATGTGGGAGGAACGGTGAGGATCGTTCATACCTCTACGCCAGAGGTGCGTAACAATGGCGTAGCCTTTGACGCAGGGATCCAATACCGTACCGGGGAAAATGATCGGTTAAAACTAGGGATCTCCCTTAGAAATGTGGGGCCTAAGATGAAATATACTGGAGATGGCCTCTCAGACAGGGTAATTCTTCAGCCTGGGAATACCTTTACTACTACGGTAAACCTGCCGGCGGCAGACTTTGAATTGCCTGCTGCGCTAAGCATGGGAGGTTCTATAGACTTCTTTGTAGGAGACCAACATACTATCACTTTACTGGGTGCATTTATCTCAAATGCGTTCTATTTTGATCAGTTTGGACTGGGATTATCATACAAATACAAAGAATATGTAATATTGCGTGGTAGTTTTCTCTATGAAAATGGTATATTTGATGAGATATTCGATGGTAGATATACCGCTTTTACCGGATCATCATTCGGAGCTACATTCCAGGTTCCATTTAAATCTGGTAGAAGAAACATAGAAGGAAACCCCGTTTATTCGAAGTTTTCCTTCGATGCGAGTTTTAGGCCTACAAGCCCATTCAACGGAACATTGGTTCTGGGAGCTCGTATAGACATTTAAAATTGTTACTCACAAATGTTACATTGGACTAGCCACATGGTTAGCCCGGTAATTTTTTTTTCTCAATTAACCAATAATGTAACCTTTCTTCCTGCCCCAAAAGCAGGTGATATAAGGCTTACACTATATTTTTTTAACATTAATTGACCAGCTATGAGTGAAACCACTTATTTAACTAAAGAAGGGTATGAAAAACTTAGGCAGGAACTAGCTGACCTAAAGGGTAGTGGAAGAACTGAAATAGCCCGCCAAATTCAAGAAGCCCGGGAGAAGGGAGACCTCAGTGAGAATGCTGAGTATGATGCCGCTAAAGAAGCCCAGGGCCTATTGGAAGTGAAAATCTCTAAGCTCGAAGGCGTTATAGCCAATTCTCGTATCATCGACGA
>JBCDBC010000571.1:0-4436 GCA_039184535.1 Bacteroidota bacterium
CAGCTATAGGAGTAAGTAGCTGTAATGAAGATGATTTTTTGGAACTAACTAATCCAAACGCGATAACCACTGATACATTCTGGAAAACAGAGAAGCAGTTTAACAGTGGCTTGACTACTGTTTACGGTGCCCTCCAATTTCAGAATATTAGTGGGGGACAGCTTGTCTATGAAATGGCTATGGGAGACATAGCAGGAACAGAATCCTGGTATAGACCCACAGCATTTAGGAATCTTACCTATAATGATGGGACTTATTACGTAACAGATAAGTGGAATGAATTATATGTTGGCATTTTTCGGGCAAATCAGGTTATTCAAAATATTCAGGACATTGAGGAAACAGAATTCATTCAATACACCAAAGGACAGATAGAGGGGCAAGCCAGGTTCCTGAGAGCCTTCTTCTATTTTCAGGCTGCTTATACATACGGAGGAGCAGTCATACATACACAGGTGGCGGAAACGGATGAGGACCTCGCCAAATCCTTTTCTACTATAGAAGAGGTGGTAAATACTGTTATCATTCCAGACCTGGAGTTCGCCCGTGAAAATCTCCCTGAAGTTTGGGAAGGCAAAGATCTGGGTAGGGTTAGCCGGGGATCTGCTACTTCTTTGTTAGGAAAGGTCTATCTATACGATCAAGCCTGGAGTCAGGCAGCAGCCTTGTTTAAAGAGGTAATAGATTCTGATATCTATTCATTAACACCAGATATCATGGATAACTTTACTCACTTTAATGAATTTAACTCTGAGTCCATTTTTGAAGTAAGTTATTCTGAAGAGTTAAATCCTGGTACTAATGGGAATGCTGTAGATGATAGTCCCTTTGAGTCAGGGGCTGAAGCAACCACAATTGCCACAGAACTAGGACAACTGAACTATGGTGCTTTCAATACTTTGTTACCTTCCTATTATTTGCATGAGCTTTACGTAAATGATGAGGTAGATCTAGATAATCCCGTGAATGATGGGAATCTCCAATCCAGGAGAATGACCGCTAGTATTGTTCCCTTAAATGCTGAAGGGCTTTATTACAATCTCCCGATTGGTGAAAGAGGGGGATGGGGATTTGGGCAAAGTGCGTATGTAAAGAAACATACAAACTGGTACCATAAGGAAGCAGAGGATACTAATAACAGATCAGGCATCAATTTCAGGCATATCAGATTGGCTGATGTGTACTTAATGTATGCTGAGGCAGTCTTAAACGCTACCGGAGATGTAAACACAGCTCTTGACTTTATTGATCGCGTTAGGAGCAGAGCTGGAGTTATCACCCTAAGACAGTATATGGATGATAATGGCGGAAAATTCCCCCAACTACATATTAGCAAACAGGTGCACGGAACGCAGCCTATGGTGGATATGTCTGCCAATACGTTGATGACACACCTTCAGAAGGTCGAGCGTCCCTTAGAGCTAAGTTTTGAAGGGCATAGATGGAAAGATATGGTCAGGTGGGGAATCGTAAAAGAAGTATTTGATGAACTCCGTAGAGATGAAGTTTGGCGAGAAAGTAACCTGGAGAATTTACAAATCAATGATGGAGGAGTAGCTCCCTTGTTCATTGTGGAAAGGATCAGACCAGACTTCTTCTTGAGTGCGCAAAATTACACCCCTAGCCAGCACAACTACTTACCCATTCCTACTCAGGAATTGCAATCTAATACCAAGCTAAGTGAATAATCAAGGACACTATTATGAAAGCTATAAAATCGAATATAATCACCCTTAGCCTTATCGCTATATTGGGCCTTATAGCCTGCGAGAAGGAAGAGCTAACCCTAGAGGAACCTAGCCATCAAGTGATTTTTACCTCTGAGATGGACTTTCAAAATACCATTGAGATAAATGGAAAAATTTCATTTGGGGATGTTTCCGCTGGAGTGGAATCAAGAGTATGGACTTTCCCGGAAGGGGTAGCTGATATCCTGGATTCAGATAATGATGTCACCTCCTCAGAGGAGAATGTTCATGCTATTTTTTTGAAGACGGGAGAACATCAGGTAAACCTCAAGCAGACTTTCAAAAAGGAAGCGTTTGTGGGTAATAGTTTAAGCGGAAGAGAATTAGATACCACCATAGTAGTAACGGTACTGGATTCCATACAGGCTTCTATCCAGGCATTCTATATAAATGAAGATGGGTCTGTTGGAGAGGAACTGAATCTAGCTGATGCCTCAATGAACGTATTACCGGCAAGTGAAGTCATTAGGTTTATGTATACAGGTACTGGAGAGCCTGAAACCTACAGTTGGACCTTTGAAGGGGGATCCCCCGAAACAGTGGTTACTGACCAGCCTGAGATTGACGTAAAGTACAAGTTCTTGGGAGAATTTGACATTAGCCTCGTAGCCTCAAGATCAAGACCTTTTGGGACGGATGAACTTTCTATCAATAGATTAGTGGAAGTAGTTCCTTCTGACAAGCCTCTTGCTGTGGAACAAATAGTAGAAAAAGATGGTGATATAGCTGTGGTTTTCAGTAGAGAGGTTAATCCTGCTACCTTGCTTGAAACGGATTTTACAGTTGCCATTAATACCAGTTGGGAAGTTCTGATGCCTTCTTTCAGTTCTGTAAGGATAGATCCAACGGAAGGGAATATTGTCATGATTTCATTGGCTAATGAAGCTATCTATAATGATGATGAGGTTACTGTGTCCTTTCTGGAAGGAAATCTTTTTTCTCTTGACGGTGTAGCAGCAGTGGGTTTTGCAGATGAACTACTAACCTTCCCTAAAACAAACCTATTGGCCTCATCTGACTATGATTACAGTTTTGAGAATTATACGACAGATAACTGGGCGTATTTAGGATGGGGAGATCCTTGGGATAAATATAGCTTGAACATCTCATCTGACCAGTCCTATGAGGGTGGAAGCAGCGCCTATATTGAATTCGGTGCTAGTGGAGGAATGATTGTAGGCCTCAAAGATGATAATGGAGAAGATGTTACTTTTCCCGCAAGTAATGGCAAGTCCTATGAGCTAGGAGTTTGGGTTTATGTAGAGTCATTAGGGAATAATAATCCAGACGGCCTCGTACCTGATTTAAGATTATACTGGGGCCCGGATACCAACTGGGGAATTGGTGGAAACCCGTTTTTTGAAGCCGAATATCCTGTAGGTGAATGGACCTATAGTTCTGCTTATATAGAATTTGCAGAGACTGGAGATAAGACGCTAATGCTTAGGGGATTCAATGGGGCAAATGCAGAATCCTTGAAAATGTATATAGATAATATCTGCCTGTCAGAAGTAAATCTTAGACCGAGATAGTGTTTGGTTAGACATTAGTAGTAGTAGTTAACAGACCTCAACTAATTGGTTGAGGTCTTTTTTCTAGTCCATTGGCCTTTTCCATTCTAACAATAGACCTGTCTCAGATTAGGATAAAGCCTGTGCTGTATGCCTTGCCTTAACGGATCATGCTCATGAAGCTAGCCTCGGATGGTGTTATTCTTCTCCCCAAACATCTACTACTATAAGGTCGCTCATGAGAGGTTTATTTTTCTCAGCTAGCTGGATGTGGGCTGGGTGAGGAATATAACTATCTCTATCCGCTTCACTTTCGAAGGTCAAAACATAGCAATGGGTAAACCCTTTATTCAGCCCTTCCACACTAATATCTTCACCACCTTCGAATTTTTTGATTTCTGGGATTAGGTTTTTTAGAGCTAAAAAATCCTCAATGGCCTGGGCTTGCCTTTCCTGGGATATTTCTTTTTTGAATTGAAAACAAACCACATGTCTAAGCACTTGTTTTTTGCTTGATGGAGCACTTGTGAAGGATAAAAGGCTCCCTATGAAGGCCATGCATAGCAGGACCCTCAATGAAACATTCATACTTTTCATCAATTAGGTGTTAATATGTTAAAAGGAATCTATTTCACATAGGATCTAGGCGGTAAGAAACGAGCTCTTTCCCGTTAACAGATCCTGCAAAAAGGAATAGTTGATCCCCCACTTTTTGCCCGCTGAGGCCATAATAAATGGGGAAACCTGTGTTAAGCTTTCCTGCATCTAGTAGCCGGCCGGTATTGTTTAGCACACATAGCTGTATGCTCTGGTCATCCCTCGTTGCTACGGCAATCAAGTCATAGTCCTCATCTAGCGGCAGTTTGTGAAGGCGAGTTTGGCCTTGTATCATGTTTTGACTAGTACCCTGAAATATGGAGCGGGGGATAAGTGTTCCCTGTTCATCTACTCTGAAGACGCTGACGGCATCCCCGTGGTAATAGTAGGTGTATCTATCCTTCACCCAAGGCGTGGCTTTATAATAAATGTGATGTCTATGGCCGACGATAACGTACTCCCAGCCTGAACGAGTGGCAGATATTACGGGATAGGTACCATTGAGGTACAGGCTTCGGTCATCTCCTATATTGCAGATGTTCTCAAAATGGCCATCTTCAGAAACGCTGAAGCTACTCAA
>JBCDBC010000572.1:0-4432 GCA_039184535.1 Bacteroidota bacterium
CCAGAGTGATGGCAAGAGTAAACTGGAAAAGTGGATTTAAAGGAACTATGTCCGGGAGCACCACAAAGTCATTTGGAAATTACCTCCAAGGATATGGAAAAAAGAATAACCAGAAGACGTTTCACCTACTTGTATTAGGAGGGATTCAGGATTCTGTTCTCCAGAAAAGACCTGGCCAACCTATTGCCTATGAACCTACTTTAGGCACTGCTTACAAAGACGATCAGAAGAATGATCTTGGCCCATTAATTGCCGCGGTACCTACAGGAAAGAAAGCTGTTATTGAACTGGCTCCCTTGAGAAATAGAGTAAAAAACACAGGCCTTTCTGTAAATCCGCTTCTCCAGAAAATTCTGGACGAATATGACGCAGTACTGATTGTAGGAGGAGCGGAAGGCGGACCTTCCGACTAGCCGGAAATAAATTTCTCACAAATGGTTTCTCATTCAAGGACATTCACTACAAAAAATGAGCATTTGATAACAAAAGTGCGGTCTATGAACTAAAAATGCTTATTTTACTGGTTGTAAGATTCATATTTATGAAGCGAAGCGGATTCTTTAGGTGTGTTCTTGGTCTATGCGTGTTGTTGGTGTGTCAGTTTCTTACTGCCTGCTCTCAATCATCCAACAGAAGTTTCTCCCCTTTAAGCGAAGTTATTTATCCAGCTGTCCATCCTTATCTCATTAAGGATGCTGAACTATATGATTATTTCTCCATAGACTCTACAGGGATTTACCTTTATGCCAGTCCTCAAGACAAAAAGATAGGCAATGCTGAGTTTCACCTATTCCCGGATGAATTTGACAGAATGCTAAAGCTTCTCACCTATTATCCTATGGATAAGGTTACAGAAGTCTATCAAGCAAAAGGAACTAACCGATGGCTGCCTTCTAAAGTGGTATATACTCCTCCTCTGGATAAAGCATTTGCTTACAGAAATATTACTGAAAAGCCTTTGGCAGGTATACGAGTGGCCCTGGATCCAGGCCATATTGCAGGAGATCCTAATTTAGCAGAAACTGAAGGAAAGTATATGAAGATGCGGGCTTCTCAGGCAACCAAAAATACATCCATTCATTTTCATGAATCAAACCTTACTATTCAAACTGCTAGAATCATCAAACAAAAACTGGAAGCAGAAGGTGCTACTGTGATGATTACCAGGAAAAGAGAAGGCTTTTCCGTAGATGGGTTTGATTTTGAGACTTGGAAAAAGGTATTTTTTCACTCTTATCTGGATGAGCAAGTAGAAAAAGGTAGGCTTACAACCTGGGACAGGAAATGGTTTAAGACTAAAGCACGAGACAAAGATATCTTCAAGCTTTATAATAGTGAGGATCTCTATATAAGAGCCGAGAAAATCAATGCTTTTCGGCCTCATATGACCATGGTCATCCATTATAATGTGCATGCCCCCAACGAGAAGTCTAAAGACAAGGAAGGTTTCTTCCAGCCCACTCACGCTAATTATGCCATGTCTTTTGTTCCAGGTGCTTTTCTGAAAAATGAGTTAAAATCTCAAGAAGACAGAATTCATTTCCTCTTTTTTCTACTTAATCCTAATATAGATCAGTCCGTTTCCCTCTCAAAATCCTTCATGAAAGCCAGTAGGGAACTAGCTGGCATAAGAGCGGTAGACCCAAAAGATGATCTTGTGTATTTAGATAGACTTTGTATCCAGAGTAAGGAACCAGGAGTTTATGCCAGAAACCTTAAGCTCACACGTATGGTAAGAAGCCCTATTTGTTATGGAGAAAGCCTATGTCAGGATAACCTAATAGAAGCTCTAGCTTTGAACAGACGGGACACGTTTTTCAATGGCACCTTTGTATCAGGAAGACTCATGGAAATTGCAGATACCTACGTTGCTTCTGTGCATGAGTTTGCTAGAGAAGTCCTTAAAAAGTAGACATTTACTCAGCGACATATATATATTTCTTCATTTTTCTTTAAAGGACAAATCTATTTACAAAAACCACTCTATCTCTCTTTATTACGCATTTTCGGTGTAAAATTTTCCAGCAATTAGTTGAGGTACAGCCTTCTGAAGAGGGGGATCTTATGAAAGATTTTTGGAGAGAAGCGCATTTTGATGTATCTTAATAATCTCAACTACTACTAAAATCGAAGGTTATCTCCCTGATAACCAAATTAAAAAAGGACAGATCTGCGGAGCAGATCAAATGGGACCGACACTAAAGAAAAAAAGCTGACCTTTTATCAGGTCAGTTTTTTTATGGCCTCTGGCTGACAGCTCTGACCTTCTCACTAAGCGCTTCAATAACTCCTTTTTTCTCAGGATCATACAGCCAAGTGGCATCAAAATGATTCACTACTTCTGCATTTGGATTCTCACTTAGAATCAAACTATAGAACATGCTGTTCTGGTTTTTCTGGAAATGATGGACTCTTTGGAGCAAGTCTTCATCCAGCTTATACATAATAAAATCGGAAATGATTAACACATCTGCATCTTCATATTTCTCAGATTGCAGCTGCCTAAAGGTCTCATAAAAGGCGAGAGTAATATCTGTCCCTCCGTGAAAAGACATCTGTAAAAAGGCAGCAATCTCATCCAGAGAGTTCCCTATTTGTAAGAGGTCTATGCATTGGATACCTGTAGAGAAATTAATCAGGTAGGCGGGTCTGTGCTGCTCAACAGCTATTTTCATAATGGCAAAACATAATACCTTAGCTATGTGCTCTGCCATACCTGACATAGAGTCGCTGGTATCTACACATATGATGAAAGGGCCTTTCTCCTTCTTCCTTACCCGTACATACTTCTCTGTAAAATGATGCTCACTAGTCACCACTTGCTTATCCTCATACTTGAAGGTTAGAAGGCCTTTATCTGCATATCTCTTCAGAAAAACTGATTCAGTAGCCTCATCTGCGAGTAAACCCACCTCTCCGCTGGTCAGCGCATTTAGGTCATCACTTTCATGTACCCCTACTATTTCTGACTTCTGCATACTGTCTACGATCCACTCCTGGCGAACGATCTTTTTCTCAAAGGTCTCTTCTTCCGTAATGATTTCTGCCTCCCTCATATTTCCCAACAGCTCTGCTAGCTTTTTAATAGAAGCCTCATCCTGGAGAAATTCATGGTATCTTTGCAGAACATCGAAGCTGACATTCTTCCAAAGAGAACGGGAAAGATCCCAGTAGGAGCCTATGTATTCCGTAAATGGTGAGATCAGGGAGTGTAGCTTTTTGTACTCCTCCACCTTAGCTTCCAAGAGACCCTGAAAATCTTCCTTCTCTTCCGTGAGCTTTCTTAGCTGATAGGATAGGATTTTGGCGTGTAATAGGGCATCCCACTGAGAAAGAAAATCTTTGAGAATACGCTCCCATTCATTGTCTATTTCCCTATCCTCTCCTCCACTCTTCCGTTTCTTTCCCAGTTCTGAAAATTTATCCTCGTAAAAGCCTACGTCTACCTCTTCCTTTCTGTACTGATGTTTGAGATAATCCGTATACAAATACCATTTAGTCTCGAACCTTCCTAGAGGCATCACACTTATGGCTTGTAACCTTTTCTGCTCATCATAGAAGGGGTTCTTGGATTCCACTTCCCGATGCGTTCTTCTAATCCACTTTAAGGTATCTATGGCTAACTGCTGTGAAAGGACAGGTCTGTTCTGACAAAGAAGTTGCAGGTCCTCATCGCCCAATAAATCATCTAGGGCTGCACAAAAATACTGGTAATACTGATCTTCAAGCTCTGGTGGTTTCACCCAGTCAAGCTGGAGCTGATTAGCCAGATACTGAACCAGATACTTCCGGGTAGTCTTGTCCAGCAAGGTCCCAAACGCTATGAAGCGGTCAAACTCTTCTTCCAGTTTCTGATGGTCTGCCATATTTCACCATCGTTCCTCAATTATAAACATGATGGATGATTAGTGTTGGCTGGGGGGAAGGGTATGAGCCACCGTGGTCCTGGTGAGTGGCCAGTGGGAAGGGTATGAGCCACCTTGGTCCTGGCCAGTGGACTGACTCTCCGCCTGGCTGACCCAGGAAGCTTCCTTGAACGGGGAGCAATACAACTCCCCAGAAACCCCTCCAGAAGGGAAACAGTTGGCGACGCCAAATGATCCTGGCAGTTGGTGCGTCGATAAGCCCCAAAAGTGATTGTTTTTTATTGTTATTCTAGCTCGAATGCTGTGATTGTTTTTTGTTGTTGTTCTAGCTCGAATGCTGTGATTGTTTTTGTTGTTATTCTAGCTCGAATGCTAAGTGGACTGAGAAGACGCGAATAAAATCAATGGAAAGTTCGTCGCAAATCTGCCGTCCAACGGAGAAAAAACGTATTTCACATTCTAAGTACTTTACAGCAGAGAACTTTTCCGTTTTCCTTAACATTGGAGGAGCCCTAGGACTGATTTGAAAAGACGATATAACTAAAAAAAATTGAGCGAATTTTGTC
>JBCDBC010000573.1:0-4428 GCA_039184535.1 Bacteroidota bacterium
GCCCAGAATATCGATCGTTTGCTGAAGTACCGCGCAAAGAGATAGAATGCCAGCGTCATACCGAAAAATCCACCATGGCTAGCCATCCCCCCTCGCCAGAAAGCGAAGATATCCAAGGGATGATCTATAAAATGCTGCGGATTTTCCGGCATTTCATAGAAGAACACATGTCCCAGACGAGCGCCAATGACTGTTCCTAGGAAAATCCAGATAAAGGCACTCTCTAGCCAGGTTTCAGGAACTCCTTCTTTTTTGAACATCCTTTTGCCTATTTCCAGGCAAACGAGAAATCCCGAAGCGAACAACAGTCCATACCATCTGAGTTTGATGGGTCCTATCTTAAAATCCCCTATTTCCAGGGGCTTATTCATTTGGAAGATTTCGGGATCTACGGTCCAATCAATGCTGAGGAGAAGTTCAAGCATGCTGTCTGAGTTTGGAACAAATGTAGTCAATAAAATGGAACCCCCTAATGCGACAAATTATTATCTTCGCAGAATTCTAGCGTAAATCACCCCCTAAACTTTGTCCCTATTGGCAACTATACGGATAGGTATTATCAACGTTTCTGACAGAGCTTCCGCAGGTATTTATGAGGATATACCAGGCAAAGCCATTGTTTCTACCCTGAATGAGTATCTCATAAGCGAATGGGAAAATTCATATGCGGTCATACCTGACGAACAGGACCTTATAGCTGAAACCATGATCAAAATGGCAGATGAAGAAAATTGCTGCCTGATTGTTACTTCTGGTGGAACGGGACCGGCCCCTAGAGATGTAACTCCTGAGGCCACAGAGGCCGTTTGCCAAAAGATGATGCCGGGTTTTGGAGAGCTCATGCGGCAGGAGAGTTTAAAGTATGTGCCTACTGCCATTCTCTCACGACAAACAGCCGGCATACGCAATAGTACATTGATAGTGAATCTTCCCGGTAAACCTAAAGCCATAAGAGAATGCCTAGATGCTGTCTTTCCTGCTATCCCCTACTGTATTGATCTCATAGGAGGTCCATACCTGGAACATGACCCTGATGTCATCCACGTATTCAGGCCCAAAAGTTCCTAATCGAATATTCTGAAAATTTTAGATATTTTTGCCCCCGACAATTGTAGGCGTATGTACTTTTGTCCTATTTGATGAGTTTAGCATTATAGTAAGATCCTTCAATTCTATAAGAATCAAAATTTGGAAGCTTCAACTTCAAAACTGGAACAATTCCCCGTCCACTTGTTCAATACCTTTACCAGGAAAAAAGAACTATTTACCCCCATCAACCCCGGAAGAGTAGGAATGTATGTGTGTGGGCCTACCGTGTATGGAGATCCCCACTTGGGACATGCAAGAGCAGCTATCACTTTTGATGTAGTATTTAGGTACTTCCAGTTTCTGGGCTTGAAGGTCAGATACGTGAGAAATATCACGGACGTAGGGCACCTGGAGGATGAGGTAGCAGAAGAAGGAGAGGATAAAATCCTTAAGAAGGCTCGCCTGGAACAAATAGAGCCTATGGAAGTAGTACAAACCTACACAAACAGCTACCACTATTCTTTAGACCAGCTAAATGTCAAAAGACCCAGTATAGAACCCAGAGCTTCAGGACATATCATAGAACAAATAGAGTTTATCCAAAAGATCATGGACAATGGGCTTGCCTACGAGGCAAATGGATCAGTCTATTTTGATCTGGAGAAATACAGACACGTCCAGAACTATGGCCAGCTCTCTGGTAAGGTACTGGATGACCTGGTTTCTGGTTCCAGGGATACTGAGGGGCTGGATGAAAAGAGGAGTCCACTGGATTTTGCCTTGTGGAAGCATGCCAAGCCTAGCCATATTATGCGTTGGCCCTCTCCCTGGGGAGATGGATTTCCCGGTTGGCACATAGAGTGTTCTGCCATGAGTACCAAGTATCTGGGAGCACCATTTGATATTCACGGCGGTGGGATGGACTTGCAGTTCCCTCACCACGAGTGTGAAATAGCTCAGGCGACAGCGGCCTTTAATGATGATCCTGATAATCCATCCCAGCAAACCCATTTCTGTAATTACTGGATCCATAATAATATGGTCACCCTGGACAAAGTCAAAATGGCTAAGTCTAAAGGAAACTTTATTACGCTGGCAGATCTGTTTGCAGGGAATCATGAGTTGTTAGAGCAGGCTTACAGCCCTATGACCGTTCGCTTCTTTATTCTCCAAGCGCATTATGGAAGTGTAGTAGATTTCTCTAATAAGGCCCTTCAGGCGGCAGAGAAAGCCTACAAAAGACTGATGCAAGCCATGGAGTTGGTGGGAAGTATTTCTCATGAAGGCTCTGACAAGCCTGATGAAGCTACGGAGAAAATGGTGCAGGAGCAGATAGATGCTTGTTATGCTTCTATGAGTGATGATTTCAACACAGCCACCACCTTGGCAGCTCTGTTCAAAATGGCTGAATTCATCAATAAATTCTACCATAAGCAGTTGGCGCTGGAAATGATCTCTAAATCTACCTTTGATGAAATGGTCTATACCTTTAGCAGTTTCATTACGGAAGTTCTGGGACTGAAGGCTGAAGCTCAGGGTAATGATAACAGAGTATCAGACCTGGTGAGCTTACTCATTGAGTTAAGAAAGACTGCCAGAGAAAACAAGGATTATGCCACCTCTGACCAGATCAGGGATCAGCTTGGTGCCATGGGCATCCAATTGAAAGATGAAAAAGGAGGTGAAACTACCTTCAGTCTGACCTAAGGAGTAGAACTTATATGCGTGATATTACCATAGCGATAGACGGATATGCAGCCTGTGGCAAAAGTTCCACAGCCAAAACGGTAGCCCGGGAACTGGGCTACCGCTATATAGATTCAGGCGCTATGTATCGGGCAGTTACGCTTTACTTCCAGCTTTATAATATCCCCTTTGAGGAGATGAATGATCAACTTCTTGCCTCTCTGGAGAATCTGAAAGTAGATTTCCAAATCAATCCGGAAACCAATAAGAGCGAGGTCTATCTAAATGATAAGCCCGTGGAGCATCTCATACGCATGCCTGAGGTATCCGCACAGGTAAGTCTAGCCGCTAAACACAAGCCTGTCAGAGTAGCTATGGTAGCTGCCCAACGGAATATGGGAGCTGAAAAACGTATAGTCATGGACGGGCGTGATATAGGTACAGTCGTCTTCCCAGATGCTGAACTGAAGGTCTTTATGATGGCAGACATGGATATACGTGCCAAAAGAAGGCAACTGGAGCTTCAGGAAAAAGGCGTAGACCAAAGCCTGGAAGACATCAAGCACAATCTGGCAGAAAGAGACCACATAGACACTACCAGAAAAGAGAGCCCACTAAAACAAGCTGAAGACGCCCTGATCCTGGATACCAGCGATATGGATTTCCGGGAACAAGTAGCTCAGGTTATTGCATGGGCGAAGGAAAGGATGCGCTCAGCCGCCTCAAAATAATCATTCTGCTTCTTCCTCTTTCCACTTACCATTCCATTTATTCCACTTACTGTGTGTGAACCCACTGTTACTGCTGATAGCAGGATAATAGCTCTCATTAGCTGTTACCTCTCTTCCCCTTTCTCCCATAAATAGGCAAATAGCACGAAAATCTAAATGCCTTATGAGAATGTTCAAATTCATCTTCCGCTTATTTATAAGCTACCAGATAAGCCCTGTTCAGGAGTTAGTTTTGAACGATTATCTCATTCCATTGCTAGATATAATTCTACCATGGATAGACTACCTTGTCTGACCAAGCCTCTTAATCAGCAGAAAAGAAAGAAGCCCAAGTAAGCTCAAAGAAATCCATGAGCATTTCTCTGGAAGAATAATTTTCACGTAGGTAACTCGTATTCTGTCCCCCTTCATAAAAGTGTCGGGGGACTTTTTTATTTCCTCAATACTGCCTACTCTTTCACTATTTTTTGCCAAAAGCGTTTATCTCCTATCTGAACTTCTAGTAGGTAAATACCAGAACTGAACCTATCCATAGTAAGGGTCATATAGGGAGACCTAAAGAAATTCTCCATGAGCTTAGTTCCTTGTAGTTAGAGTAGCTTCACATTAATCTCGTCCGAGATATTTCCCTCAAATGCCAGATTTAAGGTGTTTTCTACTGGATTAGGGTAAATAGAGAATTGGGATTGGAGCTCTTTCTCAATGAGGGCTTACTGGTAGCCCCTTCCTGATAAAAATGAGCAAAAGAGGGTTGGGTAAGGGTAAAAGAAGGAAACAAGAATAGGCAGAACCGCCAGGCTTTTCCATGAGTACGCATACAAGCATAGATTAATAGTCCAACAAATTGACACATCAATGAATTGGCTATCAGGGAATGGAAAAATCAGTGGAAATGTATTTTAAATTAAGCTTATGTTTCGAGTCAACCTAATTTCTCATACAATAAAATAAGTTCCTCATACATTCCCATGAGAATTTGTAA
>JBCDBC010000574.1:0-4426 GCA_039184535.1 Bacteroidota bacterium
CTTTGGGATATTCATCTGCAAGTCCTGATGGATCTTTATCAAAATTTGAAACAGAAACTAAATTATTATTCCCTAAACGAAAAAAATAATGAATATTGGAAAGGGATATTTACCATTTTGGGGTCCTGTTTTAATAGTTATTTTGATATGGTTTCTGATTACAGGAAAATTTAAAAAACCCACTTACATATCACCACATGAAATTTGCTTAAAAGAAAAAAGAAAAAACTTTAATGGTAGAGTAAAAAAGGCATTTTATGATGCTTCTAACAAAGGTGCTTTTACAGTTCTTTTAAGAGATAAGAAAGTTTTATTAACGTCTTTACCGGATTATGGGAAATCTCCCATAAAATCAGGCGATTCCATAGTAAAGAAATCAGGCAAGTCTTATTATTTGGTCTACAAAGAGAGTTGCCATTCCCTATCAGTGATGGTTCTGGCGTTTTTCTTAAAAGAAGATACCTCTCCTGAAGGAAATATACCCAGAGGCTTTCCATCGCGGACATGTCCCAGTGCACCTCTCATTCCCTTAAGGCTGGAGTAGGCATTCTGGTGATCTTCCAAAGGATTCACCGAGATGAAACAATCTTTAACAGGATCTATGTGTTGAAGGAGGAAATTAGCCATGACCTTGAAGTCCGGTCTTGTGGTATAGAGGATTTTCAGGAGAGCCATCCCATCAAGTAAGCCAAAGGGGTGATTGGAGATAGTGATGAAGGGTCCGCTGGTGGGAATGTGTTTCAGGTCATTTTCATCCAGCTCAATGTCTATTTCTAACCTGTTAAAGGCGGCATCTATGAATTCTGATCCCTCATAGACATCCAGTCCCTGGTATAATTCATTCAGGCGCTTGAGTCCCGTAAGTTTCATTAGGGGCTTAGCGGCCTTTTCAAGTTTAAACTTCTTTAGGTTCGTAGCCTGTATGAAGTCATTTTCATTCACCAGTAGTGCCATAAGCTACCTGATCCATTAAGTATGTGCTGCGGGTAAAGTAGTGCGATAGTTACAAAAATATTACAACAATTAAGTGTATACGACAGATTCAGCTTAGTCGTTTTTCATTCTTTATTCTCCAACTAAAAATAGAAATCCAGCCTTTCTGCCACCTAATCCCTCTTTCCCTTCAATCACGTATTCTGTAAGGGCATCATACGGGTAAGGCAAGCAGACATTTTCTCACCAAATCTTACATTTGATGGAGGGAGATAATGAGCAAAAAAAGGGACCAGCTTTATCTATTGTAGGTTTTTGGGGTTTCAAGAAGTGGTATTATCAAACTTTCTGAAAAAGAGAATACATGTATTATTTTATTTTGTCATAGAATTTTCCCATCATTGAATATGGTAAAAATGCGACCTGGCGTTTGGGTAGTTCTTACGCTACTCTTACCCCTGTCTGTTATCGGCCAACGTGTAGAAGGCCTAGTCCTGAGAAAGGACATAGGAATCCCTCTCAAGGGCGTAAAAATTTACCTGGATGGTACCCTTGAAGAGACTGAAACAGCCAAAGACGGTTCTTTTATCTTAAAAGATCTGCCTCTAGGAGTCCACGAAGTATGCTTTGAGTATCCCTTCATGGAGAAAAAGTGTACTGAGGTGGTCATCAAGAAAAAGAAACGTTATTCTTTGGGGCTTTCCCTCCGGCCACGTACCACTGACATGGCCCAAAATACTTCCAAAAGTTATCCTACAGCTGACAATAACAATTTCAGAATGCCAGCGGCTCTCTATGCCCTGGACAGAACGCAGCTTTTACAATACTCTCCCAGAACCTTACCCGAAGTATTGCTTGGAATGCCGGGAACATGGTGGTTAAATAATCACTATGGCGGGGCATCCCCTGTGATTAGAGGAATGCGAGGTAATCAGATTCTTACCTTGGTAGATGGAGTCCCTATCAATAACTCCTCCTTTTCTACGAACATTTCTCCCTGGACCAGTTTGATAGATCCCTTTTCCATTGATCAGCTGGATATTCAAAGAGGCTCATGGTCTACTCAATATGGTACGGATGCTATAGGGGGTGCTATACACATACACACTCGAACACCCAATTTCGTTTCTGAAGGGGTATGTGTTCATAGTAATGCTTACCTGAGGTATATGAGTAATAGGGCTGACCTTAGAGGGATGGAAAGAACAGCCCGAGGAGAGATCAGTCTGGGAAGTCCTAACATAGCCTTTCTGGGAGGAGTCTCCGTAAAGGATTTTGGCGACTTGTCAACGGCCAATAATGAGACCCTAATTCCTAATACCGGTTATAGTGCCATCAATGGCGATTTGAAACTGAAGGTAAAGGCAGGTAGAAGAAACCAACTTACCCTCGCCTACCAAACCTATCAGCAAAAAGATGTCCCCTTTCATCTTCCCCTCCAGACTGGGATTTACGAGGAGTATCATGCCCCGGAAAGAGAAAGATCTCTTGCTTACGCCAAGTTTAACCACAGTGGAACAGGCAAGTGGCTTCAAGAGCTGAGAGTGGTAGCCTCTTTCCAGCAGACAGAAGAACAAATAGATAGAATTGCCCAGCAAAGTAATCTTTCCCTTTCCAATAAGGATGAAGTAGAAAGCCTGGGGGCAAGAATAGAAGTCGTTTCTCAGCCTAATCAGTACTGGAAAGCTGTTTCCGGGATTTCCTATTCTCAGGATCAGGTATTCAGTGAGGTATTTGAGAATAATAATCTGGGGCCTAATGCCCTCGTCACCAACTTCCCAGATGAAGCTACCTCTGCTAGTGTGTCTTTATATTCTATGCACACAGTAGACATCCTGAAACTAAGAGTTTCAATGGGAGGTCGTGCGCAGGCTTATTCTATTAAGGCTATTAATCAAGTGCTGGGAGATCTGGAGATTCAACCTCAGGCCTTATCAGGCTACATCTCTGCTTCCCTGCCTATCCACAGAAATCATAATCTATACGCTTCCTTGAGTACAGGTTTCAGAGCACCTAACTTCTCTGACATCAGTAGATGGGGCATCTTTGAGAATACGCTTGAAGTTCCCAATGACTCTCTGACGCCAGAAAAGTCTGTAACCACAGAAATCGGATATAAGACACAAACAGATGGCTTTACAGGTTCTCTGGTGTTCTTTAGGACTCAGCTAAATCAGCTCATACAAAGAAGACCAGGTTTGTATTTAGGCAATCCCGTTTGGCAAGGCTTTCCTGTGTTTACGCAGGATAACCTGAACCAAGCCTCCGTTCATGGTTTTGAAGCTGAAATGGAAATTCCTCTGGCTCAGGCACTGGCCCTGTATGGAAACCTGAATTATACATTTGGGGATGACATCAGTAGTCAGCAGCCACTCAGCTATGTTCCGCCCATCAATGGTAAACTGGGACTATTCTTCCAGGATAAAGAAGGCTTTTGGGGACGAGCAGAATGGTTATATGCTTCCAGTCAAAACAGGTTATCTATCACTGATCAGCTAAATCCAGGCATCCCTGCGGCTGGTACTCCCGGCTGGAACATAGTGAATCTATTAGCAGGTTATAACTTCCAATTCTTCAGTTTTGCAGCAGGTATCCAAAACCTCTTTAACACGGAGTACCGTCTTCACGGCTCATCCCTGGATGGATATGGATTCTCCTTCTGGGTGAATTTCAGGCTAAAAGTCTAGTCTATTTTTGTGCCCATCCCATGATATGAGGCCTCGCAGGTGATAGCCTTGATCCAATGGAGCGTTTCTCAATATGTGTATCAGAAAAAGGCATTTTCTGAATGTAACTGCCTGTCGTCCTATCTAGATGGCATCCATCTCCGATAATTTTCCATGCAGGTGTTATACTTTTCTGGATTGCTGATCTTAAGATATTTTCCTCATCTGCCACATGTTCGAGGAAGAGAAACCTCCCGCCGACTTTTAAAACCCTGAAGATTTCGGATAAGGCTTCTTGAAGGTGGTTGACAGAGCATAAGACCAGCGTGCTGATGACATAATCCTGAGAACGGTCTGGAATCTCTTGTAGATTTTCTGCAGGATGTAAATATAAGGTACCATTGAGTCCAAATGATGCCAGTTTTTCCTCTATGTAGGGATGCATAGCCGGATTAGGTTCTACCCCTATCCACTTACTGTCTTTAGAAAGGTATTGAAGATTATTCCCCACGCCAGGGCCTATTTCCAGTATATCTCCAGATAAATGAGTTAAGAGCTTCCCTTTAAAGGGATGATACATTCTATGCTCGAGCTTTTCTACTCGTTTATACCCCTCAGCAAATAGTCGTTTACAGCTACATCTCATTCTCCTAAAGTAAGAAGAAAGTTGTTAGAGAATTGCCTGCTGAAATGACTGCTGGATGGTTTTCATTATATAAGAAAAGTCGGCCTTAGGAAAGACCGACTCTTGCAGTTAATAACTAGTAATGGAATTAGAATTACTTCTTGGAAGGATAGTTTCTTACCCAGATTAGCTACTCTAACTC
>JBCDBC010000575.1:0-4413 GCA_039184535.1 Bacteroidota bacterium
ACCTAAATATAGTAGAGAATACCCTCAAAATCAGGCCCTATCATAATAATACTCTCCATGCTAATCCTAATCATCCAAACCTCTCAAGAGACGTAAATGATGAGCCCCGTCTGGATTTAACTAACGAGATAGAAATCTATGACACTGAGGGGATAGGATCTCTACTTGATAGATTGGATATCCTACTCTGTGGAGGAAATCTAACTGATAGAACGAGGAATATCATCACCAATACCATTTTCCAAAACACAGTAAACGTTGCAGACTACTCCAGTGAGAGTGCAGTTAAGGACATCATCTATTTCATTATGGCTTCTGATTTTCCAGTAGCCAAATAACTAGTAGTGAGTACCATGAGTCATAAAAAATATAATAGAAGAAACTTCCTCTCGGATATGGGCAAGGCATGTACCGGTATGGGAGCTACCGCCTTTCTGTCGGGGCTAACTAACCTGGGGCTGATGAATGCTGCTGCCGCTGCGAATAGGTCCATTTTCAAACCTAATAATGATTATAAGGCATTGGTGTGTATCCTTCTTCATGGAGGGAATGATTCCTATAATATGCTGATGCCTAGAGGGATAGATGAGCATGCGGGCTATGTGGAAATAAGAGGTGAGGCAGCTATCCCGAGAGAAGAAATTCTCCCAATAACTTCCCTAAATCCTGATGGGAAAGAATACGGGGTGCATCCTAACCTGCCTGGAATTAAGGCGCTCTTTGACCAAAGAAAACTATCTTTTATAGCTAATGTAGGGACTCTGGTACGACCTACCTCCATGAACGATTTTCGTTTAGGCAAGCATCTGCCAAAGAGAATTTTCTCCCATTCAGACCAGCAGGAACAGTGGCAGACCTCTATGCCGGATAGGGATAGTATCACAGGATGGTCAGGTAGGATGGCTGATATCCTAAGGTATAATAATACCAATCAGAACATCTCTATGAACATCTCCCTGGCGGGGATGAACCTGTACCAGCAGGGGGCCAGCATAACACCTATGGCTATTAAGGCTGATGGTACCGGGGTAACGCTCATAAATGGAAGTAATAATATGGGCTTTTATGAGTCCTTAAAGCGGCAAACCCTAGACAACCTGATGGAGAATACCTACCAAAATATCCTTCATCAGGCATATACACATAAAATCAAAAGCTCTAAAAGTAATTCTTTTGAGTTTGATGCCATCATAAGTAATACGCCGGAAATAACCACTCAATTTCCTAATCATTACTTTTCTAATAACCTGAAAATGGTCGCCCGTACCATTGCAGCTCGGGATGCTTTAGGGGTTACCAACCAGACTTTCTTCGTGCAAATTGGAGGGTTTGATAACCACGGAAGTTATCAGCAGCACTATACAAGGATGACGGAAGTTAACCAGGCCTTAACTGCTTTCTACCAGTCTCTAGTGGACCTGGGGGTAGAGGATAATGTGGTCACCTTTACCATTTCCGACTTTGCGAGAACGCTGGCGCCTAATGGGCAAGGAGTAGACCACGCCTGGGGAGGAAATGCCATGGTGATGGGAGGAGCTGTGGATGGAGGAAAGATCTTCGGCCAATACCCTGATTTGTATAAGGATGGCCATCCTCTGGATGTGGGAAGAGGCCGGCTAATTCCCACTACTTCGGTGGATGAATACTTCGCGGATCTGGCACTTTGGTTTGGGGCTTCTCATGCTGACATAGACCAAATTCTGCCCAACATCGGGAATTTCTGGGAGCCGGCTAGTGGAGGAGCACCTTTAGGAATCATGCGTTAAACAAAAAAATTGGCCTTGGCCTGAACATATGTTGATGAAAAGTTATACCCAACAGTTTGCCCTTCTCACCAGACTTCAATTATTGATGTTGCTGGGCATTCTTAGTGTCCATCACGCTATGGGACAGGAATGTTATTCCGGAGGGAATCAATGGAATAGAAGCTGGTTATCCTGTGAAATCGCTCCCAACCCTAATCCTGCCAGAGGAGATTCTCACTGGATTTTATACTCCTTTGAGAGCCCTGAAAGCATCAAGGATAGCTGGGTTTGGAATGCAAATCTTACAGGCCAGAGTAGGTATGGGATTAGAGAGGTAGTAATAGACTACCGGACAGATTCTACTGAATGGAAAACCCTGGGAAATTTTACTTTCTCAAGAGGGGATGAGAGAGATGACTATGAGGGATTTCAGGGGCCTGATTTCAACGGGATTTTCGTTAAGGAGATCCTCCTTACGGTTATTTCTACGCATGGTACCAGCAACTGTGCTTCACTAGCGGAAATACAGTTTAACATAAATCCAGATGCCTGTTATGGAGAAATTGATGAATGTGGAGCATGTGATGGACCTGGTAAGAAAACTTGGTACAGAGATGAAAATGAGGATGGATTAGGGTCTCCCTTTAATACTATCCAGGCCTGTGAGCAACCTGTAGGCTACGTAGCTAATGCCAATGATTACTGTGATAATGAGCAGGTGGGATGGAACCAGATAGGCCTTATTTTTCAGGAGAATGGATGTGTAGGTTGCCATAACCCCAATGCAAGGGGAGGAGGCTTAGACCTCACTTCTTACGATAGAGCCATCCGGGGCGGAAGAAAATGTGGTTTCGATATACTGTCTGATTCGACTCTGGTAAAAATTATTACAGTAGATAGATATGAGGGTTGTGGAGAAGCCATAGAGTACCCTAATATGAATCAGCGTGTTGGGGGAGCCATAGATGATCAGGAGTTAGCATTGATTCAAAGTTGGATAGATGGAGGAGCGCTGGAAGATTGTAACTGTCCTGTGGACGCACCTGATACGGATGGAGATGGGATCTGCGATGTGATAGACGAACTGGAAGATTTTGATAATTCTCTGGTAGGTACTCCTTGTGAGGATAATGATGATTGTACGGCAAATGATGTGTGGACTTCACAGGGGATTTGTCAAGGGACACCTAAACCAGATGCTGATCAGGACGGAATCTGTGATGATTTTGATCTTGAAGCCAATAATCCCTGTACCGCAGATGGTATCATTGATGGAATAGAGCCAGAAGGCTTCATTGCAAATTTATCAAATGACTGTGATCAGGATGGGATTTCCTTAAGACAGGAAGATCAGGATGACTTTGATGCTTGTATTAACGCTGATGGTCCATCTAGAACAGCAGAATGTAACTGCCCAGATGGAGCCACCATGGCAGGTGGAGTAGTTATAAACCCTCCTGAGAATAGTAATGCAGAAATGGCAAATGGTCTTCCTGACGGTCAATTTACCTCTGCAGCTAATGTGAATAGACCCATTACCCTTTCTTATCCCTTCCTGGATATAGGTACAGAAATCTGCTTTGTAGTAGCAAATAATAAGACCGCCGGAGTCAATGGCGGATATGTAATTGACCTGAATAATTTCACTTATACCATAAAAGATCCCGAGCCTGACGGCCCCATCTATGGTCCTACCACTATTTGTCTGACCACTCAGGTTTCAGGTTCTCATACGGTAAGCATACGTGCCATAGGCTCTGATGCAGTAGCTATAGATGGCTCTTATTTTGAGTATTGCGACTGTAGTGAAAGCGACCCTGCCTATGTTTTGGAGCCAATAAATGATAATTCCTGTGAGGCAGGTACACCCTGTGATGACGGAGATGACTGCACCATCAATGATGTGTTGGACTGTGATTGTAATTGTACTGGTGTACCGGTAACTGATATCCCCAGCACTTATCTCTTTGACTTTGGAGCAGAAAACTCAGACCGTACCCCTCCTTACAAGCATATAGATCCATCTACACAGACAGCCCTATTTGGTTGGGTAGCCCCAGATGGACTAATAGGAATAGATTGGAATGACGGAAATACCATAAATACAGATGTGGTTTCTGCTGACAAGCCTAACACCTTTGAGGCCGTAGTTCCTAATGGAGAATGGTCTGTGAGAGTAAACATGACCACAGGAGGTACACCAGTAGATGACTTCCAGGTGAAGGCTGAAGGCGACGTTATGCTTACAGATGGTAAAGCACCTGTGCAAGGGGCCTATGATAAGACCTTCTTCACCAGGGTATATGATGGGAAACTTAGCCTGGAATTCTCCGCTGATGGTGGAGAGAATGATAATTGGGGGATTTCCAGACTGATTCTGAATAAGGTAGTACCCCCTCTGGAGAACTGTGAGGTAGGTGCGCCCTGTGATGATGGAGATGACTGCACCATCAATGATGCATATGACTGTAATTGTAACTGTGTAGGAACTTATACTGGAGATGAAAGTATGGCCTCAAACGGCTATAACTTTGACATGGGAACCCTCTCTTCTCCTATATCAAATGACTACCTCCAAGTATCTGCACTTTCTCAAACACCTCTATATGGCTGGCTTAATACACGTGTAATTAATCATGCTGATAGAGGAGATGCTGCAGGAAATGAA
>JBCDBC010000576.1:0-4411 GCA_039184535.1 Bacteroidota bacterium
ATTAAAACTTTTAAGTTTAAATAGGTCTATTGAAAAAGTGGTTTTAGAGATGTCAATAATTTGTTCCCATATTTTAGAATTCCCAAGCACCTTAAGCAAAATCGATTATTTCATAAGCTAAATGATACCTACGGTACAATTCTCAGACTACCAAAGACTTATCGTGAACTCATATGCGTTATTGGATCAGATATATCCATCTAATGAGGCTATTTTCTCTTCTCCTATTATCCCTTGCTATTTTTTCCTGCTCCTCTTCTAAAAAGTCATTTCAGCGAACAATGGTAAATAGTTCTGCTTTTTACATTGCAGAAGTATCTACGGATTCTACCTATGGATATGATTCTCGAAATCCAGTAATGGTAGGAGGAGATATGCTGGATGGTCCATTGAATGAGCAAAAGTATTTGAATGGATTAGCCGGTCCTAATGGCGAAATGATTTCTTATTCTCGCTCAGGTAGTTGTTGCCCTGTGAAAAGTAAGAATGGGTTTATGGGCTATGCCATGTTAGATCACTTCAGGGTTTCTTGGGAAGGATCCAAGGATACTGTATCCATATACCTTAATATGTACGACCCCGGAGAAATGAAAGCACCGGTAGGATTTACACTGGTTTGGGAGCAACAGTAAGGAACGCCCGAGGTCGATTGTATCGACCGTAATTTCCTAATTAGTTTATGCTTCCTACAACAACGCCCCTCTCTGATACACCTTCATATTACTGTCCTGCTTAATCATATCTGCGGCTTTCTCGGCTATCATGATAACAGGTGCGTTGGTATTACCTGAAATGACCGTGGGCATGATGGAGGCGTCTACCACGCGTAGGTTTTTGTAGCCATGAACTAACAATCTACTGTCAACCACGGCCATGGAATCCATGCCCATTTTACAGGTACCTACAGGATGGTAGCAGGTTTCTACCACACTGAGCATATGTTCGCTGAGGGCTTTATCGTCCTTATAGTTAGTGGGAAAGTGGATCTCCTTTCTGAAGGGTGTAAAGGCGTCTGATTCCAGTACCATTCTGGCCATTCTCATACCCGCCATCATAGCCTCATAGTCCTCATTTCCTTCGTCAGAGAAGTAGTTGGGATCTATGACAGGAGCTTCCATGGGATTATTGGAGTTGAGGGTTACGCTTCCTACACTCTTAGGTCGGAGAAGGGTAGGGAGAATGGAGAATCCATCTACCCCATAGGGGAATACCTCAATGTCGTGAATATCCGTAGAATGTGCTGGCGCAAAGTGGAACTGCATATCCGGTCGGTCCAGCCCTTTCTTCGTTTTCAGGAATGCACAAGCTTGAAGTGGGCTGGTGGTAAATGGGCCCTTCTTGAACAGGAAGTATCTTAGGATATTCCAGAAATTCTCGGCAGAATTGAGTGTATTCTTTTTGGTGGCTAAGGCAGAGATACCACTAATGAGATGATCCTGTAAATTCTGACCTACACCTGGAAGGTCAGTTACAGCAGAGATCCCTTTCAGCTTGAGTTGATCTACGGGGCCTATACCTGATAGCATCAGAATCTGAGGAGAATTAAAGGCTCCGGCTGATAGGATCACTTCCTTTTCTGCATATGCCCAATCCAAGGCACCATCTGTCAGAAACTCTACACCCAGGGCGCGTGAGTTGTCCAGCATGACCCGCTGTATATGCGCTTCTGTGATGACCAGAAGATTCTTTCTCTTAAGGGCTGGTTTTAGGAAGGCAGTTGCCGTGGAATGGCGTTTTCCTTTTTTGATGGTGAACTGGAAGAGTCCAGCTCCTTCCTGCTTGGCACCATTAAAGTCTTTGTTGGCGGGGATACCACTTTCTATGCAGCTATTCACAAAAGCTTCACCCAGCGGATTCTTCCAGCGGGTAGCGTGAGTGATATTTAGGGGCCCACCTTGTCCATGGTATTGATCTACGAACTGTTGGTTATTCTCCGCTTTCTTGAAGTAGGGGAGGACATCCTCATATCCCCAGCCTGGATTTCCCAGGTCTCTCCACTCATCATAGTCCAGCTTATTTCCACGTATGTAGGCCATACAATTTGTGGAACTACTTCCTCCCAGCACCTTCCCTCGGGGTTGGTACATCTTTCTGTTCTTTACGAATGGCTGAGGAACAGTATGGTACCCCCAATCCACTTCTGAATAATGGAGTTTGGTATAAGCAGCAGGTATATGCACTTCCTGCTTTTTGTCGGACGAGCCTGCTTCCAAGAGAAGGACGGTAACTTCAGGGTTTTCAGTGAGTCTGTTCGCCAAAACGCATCCGGCAGATCCAGCCCCAACGATGATGTAGTCGAATTTCATGTATGCGTAGTAGGGGATAGCTGTATGAAGAAAATATAGTGATTCTCTACTGCATGACAAAATGTTTCCTGCTCGTCACTTATCTTTGGGGTAAAAACAAATCATAATGGAACCTAAACTGGAAGCTATCTGGATTAAACGGATGAAAAGAGGCCCCATGGACCCCAAGGAAGAAGCCATTCTCGTGGAAGGTAAAGGCCTGAAAGACAATGCCAATCAGGGCGGAAAACGACAAGTAACCATCATCGAAAAGGAGAAGTGGAGTACTGTTACTTCAGAACTGAATGTAGACATAGACCCCAGAACCAGAAGGGCCAACCTCATGGTCAGTGGAGTAGACCTGGCCAACAGTCGTGGAAAGTTCCTCGCCATAGGTGATACGCTCATCCGCATGTACGGAGAAACACGCCCCTGCAACCGTATGGAAGAGGCTCAGCCCGGCCTCCAACAAGCCCTAGACCCTGACTGGCGCGGTGGTGCTTTCGGAGAGGTCATGAAAGGTGGCAGCATTAAGGTTGGAGATAAGGTAATGTGGACAGAGGTAGCGGAGGAGAAGGCCTGATACATGGCCCTCCAAGAATGTCGTGGCGAAATATTTTTCGCCTGGGGACTTTCATGAGGTTCGTTACCCACCTCTGTGTCTCCTCCCAGGAAGAGAATTTGTAGAAATATTTGTTAATCCCCTCTTGGGAGGGGCGGAGGGGTGGGTTAAGTAGCTAATAAAAATTTCTCTTATTTGATCTAATACTTCTTTTATTGAAACCACCAGTCATTCCATACAATCCCAAATTGAAAGAACGTGCAAAATGGTTAAGGAAGAATATGACCTTAGCTGAAGTGCTTCTGTGGAAGAGGATTAAAGGTAAGCAGATGCTAGAATATGACTTTGATAGACAGAAGCCACTTGATGAGTTTATTGTGGATTTCTATTGTAGAGAATTGAGATTGGCAATTGAAGTAGATGGGAGAAGCCATGATCAAAAGGGGGCTTTTGAAAAGGACGAGAATCGACAAAAGAGGTTAGAATCTTTGGGTGTACAGTTTCTTAGGTTCAGAGATTATGAATTGCTAAATGATATCGAGAATGTCCTATCTGAGATCGAAGGCTGGATCAAGAAACAGAAGGAAGACCAAAGCATTAGGTAACCCACCTCTGTGTCTCCTCCCAGGAGGAGATTTTTTAGAAATAGGTATTAATCCCTCCTTGGGAGGGGCGAAGGGATAGGTTATACAGCCAATATCGAAACCACGAGATTCCTGCTGACCCTTCATTCCATACGCTACAAGCTCAGCGGAATGATAGAGATGCGGTAAAACACACTAGCTTGGGGTTTAAACCATCAGCTAAACTCTTCTACTCATCCAGCGCTATCCCCCAGAAGGCATCTTTCTGCGCCTGGGTAATCTCACCTGCAGGCCTGACCAAACGTAGCCCCACAAAAGGAGAATCTGTATTCCACCAGAAACTTTTGGGGATCTGGGGATCACGTGCTTTCCAGGCCATATTAGACATAAGGCGGGCGGAGGAACGGAGCCACTCAGGATCATCATCATAGGACCCTCCTTTTACCGTACGTGGATGTAGGCGCGTAGGAAGTGCCCAGGGATGGCCTGTTGGATTATCTGAGGTGAGCTGGTTATAATATTCTGATTGGTATTGGTCAAGGGTCCATTCTGCTACATTACCCAGCATGTCATACAAGCCGAAGGCATTGGGTTCTTTCTCACCAAGCTTATGGTAAACGCCATCACTATTCTCATAGTACCAGGCGTAGTCATCAAGGTCTTCCGGATCATCTCCAAAGTAGTAGGCAGTGGTACTTCCAGCCTTACAGGCATATTCCCATTCCACTTCAGTTGGTAGCCTATAGAAGTTCCCTGTTTTCTCAGATAGCCATTTACAGAACTGTAGAGCAGCATACTGTGTCATACTTCCTGCGGGATATCCATACTTTCCCATTCCAAAGGTGGGATCTTCATAAGGTGGGCTGGGGCGGGTAACGATTTCCTTATCGTAAGAAACATCTGTGAGAGAAGTATCACTGTCCTTATCAATGTCCATGAAAAGCTCATACATCTCATAGCTTACCTCATAGGTGCCCATC
>JBCDBC010000577.1:0-4411 GCA_039184535.1 Bacteroidota bacterium
AAATCATCAAAGAAAACCTGACGGCCTCATTCTTTAGCCTCCTACGTTACCACCTGAACATTGACATTGCCAAGGCAGAAATTCTTCCTCCTGCCCAGCACAGTACTTTGAAGCGGGAAGTAGACTATCTAGCAAAGGTCAAAACTACCCGTGGAGAAATATTTATCCTTCATCTGGAGTTTCAAACCCATGATGACCCCAGCATGATACATCGTATGGCGGAATATCATGGCATACTCTTTAGGAAATATAAACTGCCCATTAAACAGTTTGTCATATACCTGGGAGACAAAAAGTCTAGCATGCGCACAAGTTTGAAAGAGGAGGAAATAATGAAAGGTTTTGATTTGTATAGTTTACGAGAGCGACCTTCTACAGACTTTCTTTCTCATACTGAACCAGAGATGATCATCCTTGCGGTCCTATCTGATTTTCAGGATCAGCCTGCTGAGGAGGTCATTCTGCAGATCCTGGAGAAACTTTCTTCCTTAAACATCAGTAAAACCCAATTAGAAAAGCACATTTCTCAGCTGGAAATACTGAGTAATCTTCGTAAATTAAACCTAATAACTACTAATATAATCAAGGCCATGCCATTTACCATTGAACTAGAGGAAAGCTCATTCTACTACCAGGCCATCCAAAAAGGTTTGAAAAAAGGGATGGAGCAGGGAATAGAAAAAGGGATGGAGCAAGGAATTGAGAAAGAGAAGCTAGCTACCATTGTTTCTTTGAAGAAAGAAGGAGTGGATATAAGCATCATTGCCAAGGCAACCCGACTATCGATAGAAAAGGTGGAAGAAATTCTTGAGAACCTACCCTAATTCTTTCGGCATGGAAGACTACTCCTCCTGTGTGAGGAGGTTAAAATGAGATATACATTTGGATTCCTCTTTTCGCGTAAGTTTGATCTATCTACTTAATCCGCATCGCACCATGCGTATTGATAGTGGAGATGTAGCGTTCACAACCTATACCTACGTCCTTAAAGACAAACTGCATGGCAATGGCCACCTTGAAGGCAGTTTCGTCTCCCCTACAAAGGGCAAACACAGCTGGTCCGGCGCCTGAAATACTGCATCCCAAGGCGCCTGCATTGATAGCAGCTTGCTTGACCTCGTAAAAATGGGGAATGAGCTTGGATCTATAAGGTTCTGCTATCACATCCTGAATGGAACGACCTATCAGCTCATAATCAGACTTCATTAATCCGGCAACCATACCTCCCAGATTTCCCCATTGCGTAACGGCATCCTTCATAGGAATTTCTTTCCGG
This sequence comes from Bacteroidota bacterium, assembly GCA_039184535.1. Classification (GTDB taxonomy): domain Bacteria; phylum Bacteroidota; class Bacteroidia; order J057; family J057; genus JBCBKZ01. The sequence goes on from JBCDBC010000577.1 coordinate 1,277, forward strand.
AGAATGTTTCGAGCCTCTACAGTCAAAATCTGTAGATCTGGTAGTACCACAGCTGCATATAGTTCTTCCGGCACATCCAGATTGACGGTATCCAGGTCCTTATTAGAGCGTACGAGGAGAATCCCTCCCAGCAGGCAAGGCCCTACATTGTCCGCGTGTATGGCACCTCCACTGGCGATGGCTTCCCCTTCCAATGCAAAAGGTAGTAATTCTTCCCTGCTAAGCGGTCTACCCATAAGTTCGTTCACAGCCAGGGCACCTGCCACAGCACTACAGGCAGAAGAACCCATACCAGAACCAATTGGGATTCCCTTATAAATCTCCATTTCTATGCCCTGGACTACATTCAGATGTTCCATCAGTCTTAGGGCAGCTACTCCGGCAGTATTCTTCTCAGCTTCCTTAGGAAGCTTTCCTCCATCTCCCTCGATTTTGCTGATAGTCAGTCCCGGCTTAGAACTGAACCTGGCAATGATATCATCTCCTGGTCTCTGAATAGCAAATCCCAGTGTATCAAAACCACAGGCCACATTGGCTACGGTAGCCGGAGCAAACACATGTACTTCGTTTCTCATATCAAATTCTGTCATGCTTAGGAGAGGAAATAGCCGATTCTCAGGATTTCAGCAAATACACCCGCAGCGGTAACTTCTGCTCCTGCTCCAGGCCCTTTAATAACCAATGGACACTCCTTATATCTTTCTGTGGTAAACACAATCATATTCTCACTCCCGGAAAGGTTGAAGAAAGGATTGGTTACGCCTACCTTCTGTAGCTTGATGTATGCCTCACCTCCTTCAAGAGTAGCGATGAACCTAAGTTTCTGGCCGTCATTAGCGGCATCTTCTCTCATCTGGTCGAGCTGCTCATCTACCTTTCTCAGTTCTTCAAAGAAGCCCTCCACCAACTTGGGCTTCCAAACAGATTCTGGGAGTATACTCTCTATACTGATATCACTTCCTTCAAGGGGTCTGCCTGATTCTCTAGCTAATATGGTTAGCTTCCTGGCTACGTCAGATCCACTTAAATCTTCCCTTGGATCAGGTTCTGTATACCCCTTTGCCTTCGCTTCGGCTACCACCTCACTGAAAGGAACGGACCCATCAAAAGAGTTGAAGATATAAGAAAGGGAACCTGATAACACCCCTTCTATCTTGAGAATCTTATCCCCAGAATTCACAAGGTCATTAATGGTGGTGATAACCGGAAGTCCTGCCCCTACATTGGTTTCATATAAGAACTTCACTCCACGCTTATCTGCTATTCCCTTCAGGGCCTTATAGTCTTCGTACTTACTGGAAGTAGCTACCTTATTAGGTGTGGAGATAGAAATAGAGGCATCTAGGATTTCATCGTAGTATTTGATGATCTCCGAATTGGCGGTATTATCTATGAACACACTATTGGGGAGGTTCATGTTTATCATCTGCTTCACAAAGGCCTCTATATCCATTTTCTCCTCTGAGGCATCTAACTGATCCCTCCAGGAAGAAAGGGCAATTCCATTTTCATCAAATTTCATCTTACGGCTGTTGGCCAAAGCTACTACATTGAATTCTACATACTGTGATTCCCGTAGGAAGTCGGCCTGATTTTCAAACTGCTTTAGGAGTGTACTTCCTATGAGGCCTACTCCTATCACGAAAAGGTTTAAGGTATAGGCTTCAGATAGGAAGAAATTGTCATGGATGGCACTTAGGGCCTTAGCCTCATCTTCACTCTTGATGATGACGGAAATATTTCTCTCTGAAGCCCCCTGCGCAGTTAGAATGACATTCACTCCATTCTTTCCTAAAGCTTCAAAAAGTCTAGCTGAAATACCGGGACGGGACTTCATATTGTCGCCTATGATGGCTACTACTGAAAGGTCATCTATCACTTTGACAGGCGCAATGAGACCTGCGTTGATTTCCAGTTTAAATTCTTCTTCTATGACAGACTGCGTCCTTTGGGCTTCTATGGGCTCTACAGCAAAACAGATAGAGTGCTCAGATGATCCCTGGGTAATCAGAATGGCATTAATGCCTTCACTTGCCAGAACTGTGAACAGTCGGGCAGCAGCGGAGGAGGCACCGAAGATTCCACTCCCTTCAAAGGTTACCAAGGATACATTAGGGATAGAAGAGATCCCCTTTACAGTATATTCCTCACTGGCAATGGCATTGCTGATGAGGGTTCCTTCTGCTTCCGGCTCAAAGGAGTTTTTAATTCTGATAGGAATGTTTTTCTCCAGCGCTGGTACTATGGTAGGCGGATAAATCACCCTGGCGCCAAAGTGGGACATCTCCATAGCCTCTGCATAAGTCATGGTAGATACAGGGAAGGCCTTCTTCACCTTACGTGGATCGGCAGTTAATACGCCATTTACATCTGTATAGATGATAATTTCTTCTGCCTCCAAGGCAGCCCCTAAAATAGAGGCGGTATAGTCTGATCCTCCTCTTCCCAAGGTAGTAGGGAAGCCTTGAGGTGAAGAAGCCAGGAAGCCAGTTACAATAGGTACACCAGAAACGCCCTTCCACATTTTCTGGATATTGGCGTAGGTTTCCTCTTTAAAGACTTTAGCCCTGCCATAGCTATCATTGGTTTTGATGACCTTGCGTGCATCTATGTAGGAAGCTTCCGTCCCTATTTGCTTTAGCACCTCTGCTAAAATGAAGGCAGAGCTTCTTTCTCCGAAGCTGAGGATATAATCCAGGGTTCTGGCCGTAAGCTCGCGTGTGAGGTATACCCCCTGTAGGAGATTACTCAGTTCAATTTGTCCCTCTACAATCTCATTGAGAATGGCCGGATGCTTGTCATAATCAATGAGTTGGTTTACGACCTCCCTATGTCGGGTGGAGAAAGCTTCCTGGGAAAGCTTGTAGGAACTGTCTCCTTCAGCAGCTGTTTTTCCCATGCGAATGAGCATGTCCGTAGCTCCACCAAGAGCCGATACCGCCACAGCTACTTTTTCGCCGGCTTTTACGTAGGATTGGATGATGTTGGCTACGTTGCTGATTCTTTCGTGATTGGCAACAGATGAGCCTCCAAATTTCAATATTTTCATTCCAGAACTGGATTAGATTAAGCGGCCTCAAAGATAGAAGCATTTAGGGAAAATGCATATTGAAGAAAGGGAAATGTGTGAGGGGA
>JBCDBC010000578.1:0-4410 GCA_039184535.1 Bacteroidota bacterium
ATTACCCAAACATAGAATACATCATCATAGATGGAGGGTCTACAGATGGAACTAAGGATATCATCAAGAAGTATGAGACACAAATAAGTAAGTGGATAAGTGAACCAGATGAAGGGCTATACCATGCTATGAATAAGGGGCTTAGTATGGCCTCAGGGGAAATAGTAGGATATCTGCATGCTGATGATCTCTATGAACATGCATCCGTCATATCTAGTGTGATGAATGCTTTTCAAGATTCAAAGACAGGAACAGTCTACGGAGATCTGGTATATGTGGAGGCAGATAATATAAATCAGATAACTCGCTACTATCCTGCTTCAGATTTTCATATAGATAAATTCAAAAAGGGAATGATGCCCCCTCATCCTACCTTTTTTGTTAGAAAATCATTGTATGAGGCATTTGGAGGATTTGATATGAGTTATAGGATTTGTGCAGACTTTGATTTGATGGTGAGGATTCTCTACAGAGAAAAAGTCCCTTCTACCTATCTACCGGAAGTACTGGTTAGAATGAGAAATGGAGGAATCAGTACAAGCAGTTTGCAAAGTACATTGACCATCAATAAGGAAATGCTAAAGGCTTGTAGGAAGTATGGCCTAGACACCAATCTTTTTCTGATTTACTCCAAGTACTTTAAGAAAATTACTCAGTTATTTATTCGACCTGAGTCTCCTATTACTCAATGAGGAAACCTCATTGGGGTAGAGTACTTCCGAATTAGCCCTCAACTCCTTATTCAAAGTTGATATTCAGTGTTATTACCTGACTAGATAGCCTCTGAATGGCATTAGCATGGCTGGTGTAAAGAGGTTCGTAGACGTTGATCAGCCCAATGCTGTATCTAATCTCTGGTGAAAGCTTAATCCTGTCTCCATAAAGATTAATTCCCGTACCCACTACTAAGCTAAAATCCTGGTCTCTGATTTTCAGTAGAAAAGGATCATTCTTTACCTTCTCATTGCTGGCCAGATTTACTCCTACTTGAAAGCCACCTAGTACGTATACGCGTGTGGCTCTGTAGTATTTAGATTTGAACTGCAGCATAACAGGTACATTGAAATAGGAAGCTTCTATTTTTCTGTTCTGCTGTTCTCCATCAGAGAATGAATAAGTAAAGTCTCTTTGTTCCAGAGAAACGGAAGGGATAATCCTAAGTGCCAGTTGATTGGTAAGGTTGAAGTTAGCAATCATACCCAGGGTAAGGCCAGGACGATTAATCAGTTCCAGTCTTTCCAGAATCTTTCCATCATCTTCTACCTGTGTCTGTTCATTCAGGTTGTAAGAGTTCAGGTTCAGCCCCATCAGGAAACCAAGGTTGAAATTCTTGGAGTCAAAGGGATGTCTACCGTAAGACTGGGCTTGTAAACTACAGAAGCTAAACCCTAGAAGTACCGAAAGGATGATTCCCTTCGCATTGCGTTTCCACATAATAACTACTTATTGGGTAAAGTCTGTGTATAGGCTTGAGGTTAATTTTGGTTGTAAAAATAACAGAAATCTTTGATTAGTAGGAAGGAATGTTTTGGTGAATGACTGAATGACGAAAAAACAGGGGCAAACCCATGACACATCTGAATGTAAGTTGTTAGTATTTACCCTACCAAATTCCTTGCCACTACTTTATGTATTAAGTAACGTAGAAAGTTACCGTAAAATTAAATCTTGTATTCATTTCAGTCAATAGAACCTTATTTTTACCTTTTGGTTCCTTCTTTATCTTCCTAAACCGATAATAAGTACTTTTGGACAGTTTACTCATTCAAAAACAGGAAGTTGTAATGAATACTCTAATTTAGATATCTAAGAATTCACACTAAATTATTAACATACAAGTAAAAACATTTCATGGCAAAAATTCTCGTTACCGGAGGGGCCGGATATATAGGGTCTCACACGGCTATCGAAATCCTTGAAGCAGGAAAATACGGGGTAATCTCCATAGACAACCTATTAAACGCCTCTGACGATTCTTTCCCAAGAATCAAGCAAATTACCGGGAAAGAAGTCGTAAACTATGCATATGATCTGGTGGATTATGAGAAGGTGAGGAGCGTTTTTGAAGAAAATTCTGACATTATAGGGGTAATCCACTTTGCTGCCCTGAAATCTGTAGGTGACTCTGTAGAAATGCCATTGCAGTATTATCAGAATAACTTTAATTCTATGATCAACATCCTAAGATGTTGTGAAGAGTTTGAGGTAGCTAATTTCATTTTCAGTTCTTCCTGTTCCGTATATGGGAATGTAGAAAAGCTTCCTGTAGATGAGTCCACCCCTGTAAGTGATCCGGAATCTCCCTATGCAAATACTAAGTTGGTAGGAGAACGCATCATCAGAGACTTTATCAAAGCTACAGATGTAGTTCAGGCTATCTCGCTGAGATACTTCAATCCGGTAGGGGCTCACTCATCTGGTCTTATAGGGGAGAATCCCCGGAATAAGCCAAATAACCTGGTACCTATTATTACAGCAGTAGCTTCTGGCCTTATGCCTAAGCTGACTGTCTTTGGAGATGATTATGAAACCAGAGATGGAACTTGTATCCGAGACTATATCCATGTATCAGACATAGCGGATGCGCATGTAAAAGCACTTGACTATCTAATTGAGAATGGAAATACGGAGAAGTATGAACTTTTCAACTTGGGTTCAGGAAATGGAGTAACTGTTCTGGAAGCTATTAATGCCTTTGAGAAAGTTTCAGGAGTTTCTCTGAATTATGTGCTAGGAGAAAGAAGACCTGGTGATGTGGTTTCTATCTATTCCGACAGTAGCCTGGCAAAAGATAAGCTGGGATGGGTGCCATCCAGAGATATTGAAGAAATGATGAGTTCTGCCTGGAAATGGCAGGAAGCCATAATTGCAGAAAAAGTAAGCAGCTAAGCTGAATCGTAAGTACTAATCAAGCATGAGCCATCCTGTGTAGTCTGGGTGGCTCATGTCCTTTTTAGGGAAGGAGTATTTACCATGCTTAGTATCTATCCGATAGAAAGGTCCATCAGGAATCCACTAAATGTTTGGCAATTCAATAAGGATAATTTGTACTTATCAGAGGAGTTGCAGCCTCTATTATCCTAAGGAGAGACTAATGTTCAGAATGACCTATCTCTTTTCTTAGGAAGGTAAATTCGGGACAAGGTTGTATACATTTTGAGAGAAAAATTTTAGGCAAGATGAGAAATAGGTCGTGCTTAACTGGGGTATTTTTTAATAGGATTTATATAGTAGTCGAAAGATGTGGGAATGGGTATTATTTTTAGCTATAAAAAATTTGTTTTACATGCAATGGGTTGGTGAGAAATTCGATTTCTTTTGATATAAGGCCATTCCTGTTAATTAAGAGGGTGTTTTATATCTCTGTTCTAAGCCTAAGGGTAGATGTTGAATGGTTGGAAATGTAACAATCAAAGGGCAAATAACTCATGATTCTTTTTTTTTATATCTAAATTTCGAACTATAAGAATAACCACTTTCTATTTCCGTATATAGGATATGACACCTCCCCAAATTAATATTGTAATTCCACTTTATAATGAGGAGAAAGTTTTTGATGAGCTACAGAAAAGACTTACTTGTTTCTTAGATGAGTCCGATCTATCTATAAGTGTAATTCTCGTAAATGATGGAAGCCGGGATAATACCCCTCACTTGATGCGTACGCTTTCCATGCAGGATAGTCGTTTTTGCTCGGTCTTCCTATCCCGTAATTTTGGCCACCAGATAGCTTTGTCGGCAGGCCTTTCTCAAGTGAATGCTACTGAAGGGGTATTTATTTTAGATGGTGATTTACAGGATCCTCCTGAGTTATTACCGAAGTTCTACGACTATCTACGAAACGGCTATGATGTAATTTATGCAATTAGAAAGAAGAGAAAAGAAAGCTTTTTAAAGGTTTGGGCTTATAAGTTATTCTACAGGTTTTTTAAGAGAGTAGCATACATAGAACTACCTCTGGATTCTGGTGATTTCTCACTTTTAAGTAGGAGAGTGGTAGACCACATTAATGCCATGCCTGAGAGAAGTAGATTTTTAAGAGGGATGAGGAGTTGGGTAGGATTTAAGCAGGTAGGAGTTGAATATGAAAGGAAGGAACGCTTTGCAGGAGATTCTACTTATACCTTTAAGCAGCTATTGGCTTTGGCTCTAAATGGCATATTTAACTTCAGCGAGTATCCTATAAAATTTATTTCCAATATGGGCTTACTAGCGGTGGGTTCCAGCCTGGTATATTTTTTAATAGCTGTGATTAAAAGGTTTGTATTTAATGATGTACCGGAAGGTTTTACGTGGATGACACCAAAAAAGTTCTTCGGTAAAGCCGCCCGACTCGATTTGGACTATGCGATCTTGCCCCCCCTGAATCCAGCTAGGATCCACGCCCCTCAGACGTAAGGTAATACGGAC
>JBCDBC010000579.1:0-4405 GCA_039184535.1 Bacteroidota bacterium
GATACCTGGAATGACATTTTCAGAAAAGAATTTAATGCCGATTACAGAGAGCCCGTCCTGGTTCTTTACACTAGAAAGGTTCAGTCTGGATGTGGATTCGCTACCTCAGCTACTGGCCCATTCTACTGTCCCGCAGATGAGAAAATATACATCGACCTGAGTTTTTATGATGAGCTCAAGAATAGATTTGGGGCACCAGGTGATTTTGCGATGGCTTATGTGGTAGCTCATGAGGTAGCTCACCATGTCCAAAATTTACTGGATATTACTGACAAAGTAGATGCCCAAAGGGGAAGGATTAGCAAAACTCAGTATAATGAACTATCGGTCCGCCTGGAGTTACAGGCAGACTTTCTTGCTGGAGTTTGGGCTAATCACGGTCAAAAAACCAAGCGCTTTCTAGAGGCAGGTGATATAGAGGAGGCCCTAAGAGCCGCCAATGCCATAGGGGATGATAGACTTCAAATGGAGGCACAGGGCTATGTGGTGCCGGAGTCATTCACCCATGGTACTTCTGCTCAAAGGATGAGATGGTTTAAGAAGGGATTTGAGACGGGAGACATTAGACAAGGAGATACTTTCAATACAAATAATTTATAGTAACTAGATTGCACACACACTAGCGGCAGGCAGTTGTTAATAAGCTGCCTGTTTTTTTGTGAGTCTCTCTATCAGGGCATCTGCCAGATCTTCTGCTGCCTCTCCATTTAGCCTGAACCACAACTCTGGCTCTATCAATTCTATTTCTGAAAGCAGTAACTCTCCAGTTTTGGTAGGGATGCAATCTACGCGTGCATACAGCGGCATGACAGGGCATGCTTCCACCATTTTGCGAGTGATATCCTTTTCCTCCTGGGAAGGTTTATATAGAGCCACCGTTCCGCCAAAATCATCCTGAACCCTGTAATCCCCTTCTTTGGCCTTCTTACAAGTAGTAAAGCTATACTTCCCATTAATGTACATAAAGGAGTATTCTCCCAGATTGAGAATGTCTTTAATGAAGGGCTGAAGGATCATGGCTTCTTGTAGAATCAATTTTCTAAAAATATTCTCATACTTATCTGACTCTACAGGTTTAAGTCTGTAAGTATGTCGTGCCCCTGCAGATACGCAGGGTTTTAGCACCACTTCCTCCCAGCCGCTTTCTGCTATAATAGAAGTTAAGCTTCTTTCTTCTCCAATTTCAATGAAGAGAGAGGGTACAATGCTGACCCCGGCTTTCTCCAGATCTTGTAAATAGTGTTTATCAATATTCCATATTAGTAGATCTATGGGGTTGAGAAAGTGGGTATGCTTGGCAGTTTCCTGCATCCAGGAAAGGAATTTGGGGAAGTCATCATTATAATCCCAGGGGGTCCTGACTAGCACACAGCCCACCTCTGCCCAATTTACAGAAGGATCTGACCAGCTTCTGATCTCTGTTCTTACCTCCCGCTTATTCAGGGCTTTTTCCACTATTTTATCTTCCAGAGTAGCATTTACCTCCCATGGATTATCGCCCCCTCTGTTAATCACTGCATCACAAGAAAGGAGAACGACATCAATGGCTTTGTCAGGATATAGCATACTTACAGATTATTTTTGCGGCAAATATACTGACATCTGCATAAGAAACCCCCAGAACGTGCTGTCCTGGGGGTTCAATATCATATGGTTGATATACTAGCTCAGGGCAGACCTGTTACTTTTAGAAGAAACAGTCGCACGCTTCCTGTCTCTGGGCCTACTCTTAGGGGCTTTCACATTTTCCTCCTTTACCTTCTGGTTCTCTAGCAGCACTGTAAATCTAAAAGCTCTCAGGCCCTGAATGCCTTTCACTGGTCCTAATTCCAGCTCTTCATAATCAGGTTCTACCAGTCCTTTATTAACCAGATAGGAGGCATACCTTTTATACAAAGAACCTTCCTCATCCTTCCCGTAAACCACAGCCACTTTCCCAGCCTGAGTTAGAATTTCTCCAGTCCCAAAGATGCTGGCTTCGTCTAGATTGTTTTTGATCTTTTCATAGCGAGTATTATCAGATCCCTCTGAATAAAACCTATTTTCATCTGCCTTAAAACGGATCGCTATAGGATTACTTTGGACCAAGATAACCTGAGCCGTAGTAAGAGGGACTGCCAATGCCGGCTGAATCTCTTGAATCTTACGGGTAATCTCGCACATGGAGATGAGTTGCCATAGCTGCATATTGTTGAGCTGCATCTCATCAAAGACGCCCTCTTTCATGAGAGACTGTCCCATGAAGATGCTATAGCCCACTCCATCTCTATGATACTTATCAAAATAATGAGGGGTAGCCTGCTGTAACACATCCTGCTGCTCTGTCAGATACACCGCTATGGTTTCATTAATCTTATTTACACTATCCTCATACTTCTTTCTCTGAGAGTAGATGACCGCCATAGAGGGATCCAGGCTTTTACGGTAGTCTTCCAGGATTCGGGAGAATCTTGGGTTCTTGGAAGAAAACTGCTTGAAGAGGGGGTCTAGTTCATGGTTGAGGAAGTCCATAATTCTCACTTCATCTTCTGAAGTGATTCCCTCTTGAATCTCACTGATCATATGGTGGATTCTGTTCATAAACTCATCCAGAATGGGGAATCCAAGTCCTGCCTCTTCTTGAATATTACCCAATACCAGCTCTGCTAAATGCAGATTCTCTATTAAGTCTGCCTGAATGGCGTTCTTTCTGGTATTGAAGGAGCTTACGATGTCTGCATGTCCGTAGAGGGGAATAATATCTCCAAAATAGATGGGCTCAAACTCATCAAACAGGGGATCTTCTTCCCTTTTCCTTAGCAGGTTAGCGGCTGCTTCCTCAAATCGCCAGGCAACGCTAGGATGTATGGAAGTACACTTTTCTTTTATGATAATCTCCAACTGCGCTTCTACCTGCTGCTGCTTTCTCATAAGCGCAACAGAAAATACTTGGAGAAGCTCGTTGATTTTTTGGACGTGGGTTGGGTTCAATTTTCCGGCTTTTTCATGTCCCAGTTCCAATATCCCGAATATTTTTCCTTCATTATCCGTCAGTGGAGCTATCAGATAGCTTTTGACATTTTCTTCTTTTAAGGCCTTAACTCCTTTGCCCTGTCTTTTGTAAGTGCTTACATCCTCATAGGTAAGGGCTTGTGCCTGTAGAAAGACCTCTCCATAGGGGGAGTCTGTTTCCAGATCATCTTCAAGACTATCCGTGTAGGGAAAGATCCCATGCCACAGGCTAGCCCTGATTCTAAAAGCTGTTTCAGGGTGGAAAGAAAGACCGGAAATTCCCACTTTCAGGTTAGGGAGTTTGAGAATATTTCCTAAACCTTTGCTAAGTGATCTAATCTTTCCCTTTTCAAAAACTACTTTTTTATCCAGCAGAAGTTCTTTTAACCTGGAGACTGATTCTTCTTCAGTTATATCTACAAGCTCCATCAAGAGACTCCCCTTAAACAGAAAAGCTTCTGGAGATAATTTCTCCAGCCATATCTTATAATCTTCTATTTGTTGGGTGAGTTCCTGAATGTCTTCCTTGCTCAAATCAGGTTTTTCTCCTACTACCTCTATATCTACAAAGTCCGTTACATAAGCTGCCTTAAAATGACGCTGAAAGCCCGTATTAGAATCGGTTACGGTGTACACATAAGTAGGAAGCATTTCCATGCTAACCCCATATAGCTTTTCCAGTATCATACTCCCAGCCTTCACTACTTGGAATGCCTTAACATCTTCAGGTGAAGAACTGGCATGCCAAGAGAAAAGCTCACCAGAATAAATTTGCTGAAATTCTTCTGTCTCAAATATAGGAGTGGTATGGAAGGGCTTGAGAATGGAAGTGAGCTGTGAGTTTTTTCTAGCAGGGGGAATTAAACTCTGAATCAGGAGATCTACTACTTCTTTCTGTTTATCCAGAATATCCCAATTCACAATGGTCTCCTGCAATTCCGGAGCAAATTCCAGCTTTTGGACAATCTCTTTGGCTAGTAATCTTTCCGCAGCATTCTCGGAAGTAAGTCTATCCCGCCAAAACTTGATCATCGGTTCAAAACTTAATACAGACTTATAGGGAAAGTTGTCAAACCCTATAACGGCATTATGTTTTTGAATCGTAACGGCACTCATACAATTTTCCTTTTTGGTAATTATGGCTAAATGGTCTCGCGTTTTGCTTAGTATAATTAGCAGCCAGGGATCATGTGGAAGCAGGAGGAACAGTCCGCTGGACCGTTCGGGATAACTTCCTGAAAGCTAGCTTATAATTTATCTAATTCTGTTTCCAAGAAACAGGACATGCTTTCAGAAAGCCTGTATTGTTGCGTGGCTTGCTGAAAGTATACTGTTATCAGTATTTAGAGAGCAGGGAAAATTTACTTCGGCGGGATGATGGGAAGTTCTATTCTACCGGGATAGGTTTCACCAC